>JAQGHJ010000916.1 GCA_028288905.1 Phycisphaerales bacterium
CCGCTGCGGCCACCGCCGCCACCGCCGTAGCCGCCGCGGCCACCACCGCCACCACCACCGTAGCCGCCGCGGCCACCACCGCCGCCGCCGCCACCGTACCCGCCGCCGCCACCGCTACGCGGGCGATCCTCACGAGGCTTGGCCACGTTGACGGTCAGGTTCCGGCCGTCCACGTTCTGGCCGTTCAGGGCGTCGATCGCGGCCTGGGCCTCTTCGTCCGAACCCATCTGAACGAACCCGAAGCCCTTGCTCCGGCCCGTGTCACGGTCGCTGATGATCTCGGCGCTCTGCACGGCCCCGTGCTGCGAGAACATCTGCTCGAGGTCCGAGCTCGTCGTGTTGTAGCTCAGGTTGCCGACGTACAACTTGCTGTTCGTGCCCATGGAAGAATCTCCTAGCAGTGGGCTGAAGGACCCCGTGTTTACTTTCCGGGTCCCATGCGAAAGAGGCGACAGTCCGGCCCAGGGAGGTAGGAGATGCGAAACGCGGCAGCCGTGCGGTCGTGACGTGTCAGACTGGAACGGGCAGACCTTCGATCTATCACTCGCTAACCTCCCGGAGTGTACACGAGCTTGCGGGTGCGATTCCACCGGCTAAATAAAATAATCCGGCTTGGACGAGACCCCTTAACCCTACCCAGCTTCCGACCGCTCGGCAGTTCGAAGCCGGGCCGGCCAAACAAGTTAATCGTCGCCGCCGCCTGTGGCCGCCGAACGGGTTAGCCGATATCTATGAGTTCGCCATGACGCAGACCCAACCGGCCCCCGTTCGTCCGTCGACCTCGCCCGCCCGCGCCGGCGGACCGAACCCGACCGCCAAGCTGGACGCGGTGGTCATCGGGTCCGGCCCGAACGGCCTCGGGGCCGCCATCGAGCTGGCCCGCGCCGGCCGGTCCGTCGTCGTGTATGAGGCGGCGGGTGTCGTCGGCGGGGGGATGCGGTCCGGTGAGTTGACGCTGCCCGGGTACACGCACGACATGGGCTCGACCATCCACGCCCTGTCGCTCGCGTCCCCGTTTGTACAGTCCCTGCCGCTGAAGGACTTCGGCGTCGAGTTCGTCCACCCGGAGTTCCCGCTCGCCCACCCGCTCGATGACGGCAGTGCCGTGCTGCTGAGCCGGTCGGTGGCCGAGACGGCGGCCCGGCTCGGTCGGGACGGGCCGGCCTACCAGCACTTCTTCCAGCCGCTCGTCGACGACTGGGCGAAGCTGGCCCCGATGCTGCTCGCCCCGGCCGTGCGGTTGCCGCGGCACCCGTTCGTCATGGCCCGCTTCGGGCTGCCGGCCCTTCAGAGCGCCCGGGCGTTCGTCGAGCGACAGTTCAAAACCGTGGCCGCCAAGGCGCTGTTCGGCGGGGTGGCGGCCCACTCGGTGCTGCCGCTGGAGTGGCGGGGCAGCGGGGCGTACGGCATGGTGCTGACGATCGGTGCCCACGCCAACGGCTGGCCCGTCGCCCGCGGCGGGTCGCAGACGCTGGCCGACGGAATGGCCGCCTACTTCCGATCGCTCGGCGGCACGATCGAGCTCAACCGCCCCGTCGCGTCGCTCGCCGACCTGCCGCCGGCCAAAGCCGTCCTGTGCGACACCAGCCCCGAGGCCCTCGTCCGCATCGCCGGCAACGTCCTGCCGGCCGCGTACGCGAAGAAGCTGACGAGCTTCACCCGCGGCCCGGCCGTATTCAAGGTCGACTTCGCGCTGTCGGCGCCGGTGCCCTGGCGCAACGCCGATGTCGCCCGGGCCGGCACCGTCCACCTCGGCGGCACGTTCGACGAGTTGGCCGAGAGCGAGCACCTCGCCTGGGAGGGCCGGGCCGCCCCCAAGCCGTACGTGCTGCTCGTGCAGCCGACGCTGTTCGACCCCACGCGGGCCCCGGCCGGGCGGCACACGCTCTGGGCGTACTGCCACGTGCCGCACGGGTCCGGCGTGGACATGACGGACCGGATCGTGGCACAGATCGAACGGTTCGCGCCCGGCTTCCGCGACGTGGTGGCAAGTCAGCGGTCCAGCGGCCCGCGGGACCTGGAGGCGTGGAACGCCAACCTCGTCGGCGGCGACATCGTCGGCGGGGCCCAGACGCTGTGGCAGACGCTGGCCCGGCCGGTGCTCGGGACGAACCCGTACGCGACGCCGGTGAAGGGGCTGTACCTGTGCTCGTCGAGCACCCCGCCGGGGGCCGGCGTGCACGCGATGTGCGGGTACCACGCGGCCCGGGCGGCGATGAAGCGGATGGGATGAGCGAGGGGCGGTACCAGGTCGTGGGCCGGTCGGCGGTCGGCAGTCGGGCGGCGGGCGGCGGGAGGTGAGTATGAGCTGGCGAGACCGCGACTACGGCCGCAACCGCAGGCCGCCGGACGACGGCCACGGGTACGTCGGGGACGGCCCGGCGGACGACGATGACGACGACTTTGAGCCCGACGAAGAGGACGATGCGGCGCCGGCAGCCGGGCGGCGGGCAGGCAAACGCGACGACCCCGACCCGTCCGACCTCGCCGACGGCGACGAGCCGGCCTTCATCCGGTGCCCGAACTGCCGGAAGCTCGTGGCCGACGACGCCGAGCAGTGCCCCAAGTGCGGGCATTACCTGATCGACGAGGAGATCGGCCGCACCAGTCGGCCAGCGTGGGTGTGGGTCGGGATCGTGCTGGCGCTGCTGATGGCCGTGGGGTGGGCGCTGTCGCATTGAGCTCGCACTACCGCTCGGCCGCAACCCCGTGGCACAGGTTTCCAACCCGTGCGGGCGTGAACCCACGCCCGGCGGGCCGTACCCGGCCGCAACAAAGAGCGCAGCGATTCAACCGTTCGGGATCCGCGACTTCCATCAAGGGGATCCAGTGCCCCTCAAAACGCGACCGATGCAGCCGGGCACTGAGCTCGGGCTGTCGCGTACCGGGTACGGCTCGCCGGGCGTGCGTACACGCCCGCACGGGTTGGAAACCCGTGCCACGGGAGAGCGGTCGCTCGCCCTTACGCCACCTCCGCGACCTCCGCTTCGGCCGCCGCCATCCCCGGCTCCCGCCAGAACGGCGGCCGCACGCCGCGCCGCACGGCCTCGTCGTGCTCGTGCCGCCACGCCAGGAACTCGTCGCACCCCGCCTCGAACTCGGCCGCGGTGTTCATCAGCCGCAGCCGTTCCTTGAGCAGCCCGCACGGGTTCATCGCCTTGGCGTACCAGCTCACCCGCTTGCGGAACTCGACCACCACGCCCCGCTCGGTGCGGAACACCATCAGCTTGCGGAAGTGGGCCCGCATCGCGTCGACCTTCTCTTCGATAGTCGGCGGCTCGGGGACCACGCCGGTCGTCAAGTAGCTCCAGACGTCGCGGAAGACCCACGGGTGCGACAGGGCGCCCCGGCCAATCATCACGCCGGCGCACTTCGTGTACGCGAGCATCCGCTCGGCGTCCTGCGGCGTCTTCACGTCGCCGTTGCCGATCACGGGGATGTTCTTCACGGCCGCCACCACCTCGGCGATGCCGTCGAGCCGGGCCTGCCCGCCGAACCGCATCTCGGTCGTCCGCCCGTGGACGGTGACGAGCGACACGCCGGCCTCCTCCAGCCGGCGGGCCATGTACGGGGCGACGATGCAGGTGTCGTCCCACCCGAGCCGCAGCTTGCACGTCAGCGGGGCACGGCGGAGCGACGCCTTGATCTGGTCGACCATCCGCAGCGTCGCGTCCGGGTCGCACAGCAGCTTCGACCCGCCGTTCTTCTTCGTCACCTTGTCGACCGGGCAGCCCATGTTGATGTCGACGACGACGGCCCCGTTGTCCTCGGCCCACCGGGCGGCGAGGCACAGCGGCTCGACGTTCGCCCCGTACAGCTGCATGGCCAGCGGCTCGTCGCCGGCGCAGGTGGCGGCGATCGCGAACGTCCGGGCCGAGTCCCGCATCAGCCCCTCGGGGCTGAGCAGGTCGGTGCAGGCCAGCCCGACGCCGCCGAAGCTCCGGGCGACGAGCCGGAACGCCACGTCGCAGTACCCGGCGATCGGCGCGAGCAGCAAGTTGGTGGCCAGCGGGACGTGGCCGATCGTGAGGGGGGCGGGGTTCATGCGCGTTTCCGGCGGGGGCTACCATCTCTCCGTGTTTAGCCGTCAACGGCGTCGAAATGGGCGTCGCGGGTGGCCAGGGTGAGCCCGTGTTGAACGGCCGCCGCGGCGATCCACACGTCGTTGTCCGGGATCGGCCGTCCTTTGGCCCGGAGGGCGCCCTTGATCCGGCCGAACTCGCGAGCCGTGGCGACGTCGCACGGCAGTACGACGATCCGCTCGATCAACGCGTCAATGCGGGCGACGTTTTGAACGGGCCGGCCCGACTTCTCCGCACCGAAGTAAAGTTCACCGACAACCATGAGCGGGAGGAACACCGCGGCCGCGGCCGCTCGGACCACGATCCCGCCATCGCCCCCGAGCAGCGGGACGACCACGTTCGTATCCAGTGCGATCCTACCAGCCATCTTCGTCCACCCGTCCGCAACCCTCTTCGATGTCCCGCATCATCTGGGCGGCCTCCTCGGCCGACATCGTCCCGACGAACGGGAGCAGGGCCGTCCCGGGCGTTCCCTGGAGCGGCGGCACCGGGGCGTCCGGTTCAAGCCGAATGATCAGCCGCTGCCCCGAGGGGAACTCGACCGGTTCGTCCGGGACGAGGACCTTCCCGTCGAAATGACCACGGATCGCCAGCATGGACCGATTGTAACCCGGCCGGACGAGCCTGTCCCGGCGCCTTCGATCGCACGCCGGCCCGGCGGGCGGGCGTCGCTGCCAAGGCCACCAGCGGTCAACGGTGACGGCGGCGTCCGGTACACTAGACGACCGTTCAACTGTTCGACGCAAGTCCATCGGACCGCAATTCTCAAGGCCGCCATGTCCAGTCCCAGCACACGCCGTGCAGTCGGCCCGAGGGCGGCTGTTCTCACCGCCGCATGGATCCTCGTCGTCGTGGGTGGGCCTACGTTCGCGGAACAGACCGCTCGAGCCGGCGGGGGACAGGCCGCCGCCGGCACCCAGTCCCCGAACCTCCGCTACTACTATTCCGTCCCCGCCGTCGCCGACCCGAGGCCGGTCGAGGTGGACGTCTGCGTGTACGGCGGCACCAGCGGCGGGGTGACGGCCGCGATCCAGGCGGCCCGGATGGGCAAATCGGCCGCCCTCGTCGAGTTCGGCACGCACGTCGGCGGGCTGACGACCGGCGGGCTCAGCGCGACCGACGGCGGCACCGCCGCCGGCGGGCTGGCGAAGGAGTTCTACGCCCGGCTCGGCAAGCTGAGCGGTTTCACGCCCGCCGAAGCCGAGCAGGCCCTCCGCGACATGCTCAAGGAGGCGGGCGTCACGGTTTACTTCGAGCACCGGCTCGCGTCGGCGACGCGGGACGGCACCCGCCTCACCGAAATTGCCTGCGAGAACGGCCGGGGGTTCCGGGCGAAGATGTTCATCGACGCGACGTACGAGGGCGACCTGTTCGCCGCGGCCGGCTGCTCGTTTCACGTCGGGCGGGAGGCGAATAGCGTCTACGGCGAAACGATCAACGGCGTACAGCTCGACCGCAAGGCCCACCAGTTCGACCGGCCGGTCGACCCGTACGTCGTCGAGGGCGACCCCAAGAGTGGGCTGCTGTGGGGCGTGAGCCCGGAGCCGCCGGGCAAGACCGGCGAGGGTGACCAGTTGATTCAGGCGTACAACTTCCGGATGCAGTTCGAGAAGGGCGGCCTGCCGTTCCCGAAGCCGACCGTGTACGAGCCGGCCCGCTACGAGCTGCTACTACGGTACCTCAAGGTCGGCGGCGGGCCCGGCGTTTACCCTCACCCCGGCGACAACAACAACAACGGCGCGTTCTCGACCGACCACATCGGCTTCAACTACGACTGGCCGGACGGCCCCGAGCGCGGCGACCCGGCCGCCCGCCGCGGGCCGGACTACTTCCGCAAGCTGTACGAGGCTCGGGAACGGATCTACCAAGACCACCTGAGCTACCAGATCGGCCTCGTCTACTTCCTCGGGCACGACGAGCGGGTGCCGCAAACGCTGAGGGACGCCATCAACGCCTGGGGCATGGCGCGGCACAGCTTCGCCGACACCGGCGGGTGGCCGCACGCCCTGTACGTCCGCGAGGGCCGGCGCCTCGTCGGGGAGCTCGTCATGACCGAGCACCACTGCCGCGGGCAGGAGGTGGCCGAGGACTCGGTCGGGCTCGCCCAGTACACGATGGACTCGCACAACACCCAGCGGTACGTCGGGGCCGACCCGAAGACCGGCAAGGTGTCGGCTCGGAACGAGGGGGACGTGCAGGTCGGCATCCGCGGGCCGTACCCCGTCGCGTATCGGGCGATGGTGCCGAAGGCGGCGGAGTGCGCGAACCTGCTCGTGCCGGTCAGCCTCAGCAGTTCGCACGTCGCGTTCGGCAGCATCCGGATGGAGCCGGTGTTCATGGTGCTCGGTCAGAGCGCCGCGACGGCCGCGAGCATGGCGATCGACGGAAAGACGAGCGTGCAACAGGTGCCGTACCCGAAGCTGCGGGACCGGCTGCTGGCCGACAAGCAGATCCTGGCCTGGGACGCCGCCGCCCGCCGGCTGGCCGCCGCAGCCGGCGGGGGCAAAGCCGGCGTCGACCCCAAGACCCTCCCCGGCCTAGTTGCCGACGACGCGGCCGCCGCCCTAACCGGTGAATGGGTTCACGGATCGTCAACACCCGGGTTCGTCGGTGCCGGGTACCTGCACGACGCGAACGAACACAAGGGCGAGATGGCGGCCAAGTTTGCCGTGCCGGTGAAGGACGCCGGCCGGTACGACGTCCGCTTGGCGTACTCGGCCAACCCGAACCGGGCGACGAACGTGCCGGTCACCATCGGCGGGTTCGCCGGCGGCGGGGCGGGCGGCGGCGGGGCGGCGTTCGGAGGAGGCACGAGCCGGGTGACCGTCGACCAGCGGAAGGCCCCGCCGGTCGACAAGATGTTCGTCTCGCTCGGGACCTACGAGTACGCGGCGGGCGCGACCGCCACCGTCGAGGTGCGGAATGACGGCACGAACGGCCACGTCATCGTCGACGCCGTTCAGCTCGTGCCGGTGAAGCCGGGGCGATGAATGACCGGCGGCTGTGCCCAGGCCGGACTGCGGTCCGCTCCCCCGTGGCACGGGTTTGCAACCCGTGCTTCCGTGCGGCGAGGATGCGCGGCGGCCGAGTTGGTCGGACGTTGGGAACGCCAGCCCCGTATCCGCCTAGACGCTCGGACAGAACTCGGCCGGCCGAATGCCCGGAACCAAAGCACGGGTTGCAAACCCGTGCCACGGGGGAGCGGCCAGCCGCAGCCCCAGGGCGACACGAGACCCACCTCATGAACCGACGCACCTTGCTCCGCAGCACGTTTGCCTCGCTCCTGCTCGGCCCCGCTGCCCTCGCGGCCGCGGCGGGCGAGAAGGCCGCCCCAGCGACGGCCCCCTCGCCCGCCGGCGACGCCCCGCCCGCCCCCGAGCGGGACGGGCTGCCGCTCGTGTTCCACGAGGACTTCAAGGACCCGGATAAGGCGTTGGCCCGGTTCGAGATGATCGACCCCGGCGACTGGAAGAAGGCCAAGGACGCCGACGGCCGGAGCGTGCTGTCCCTGTTCAAGCGGCCGACCGAGGCGAGCGCGGGCAAGCCGGCCGTCCGCAGCCCGTTCGGCCGGGCGATGATCAAGGACCTATACGTGTCCGAGTTCGTGATGCGGGTGAAGCTCAAGAGCACGATCAAGGCGTACCCGCACCAGGACCTGTGCCTGCACTTCGGCGAGCGGGACGCGACGCACCTGTATTACGTCCATTTCGGCCGGGCCCCGGACCCGAACGCCGGTAACATCTTCATCGTGGACGGGGCCCCGCGGAAGAACCTGCTCCCGCCGCACAAGAAGGAGACGGACTGGTCGGAGCACTACCACACGGTGGCCGTCGGCCGGAAGGCGGACGGGACGATCAGCACGTTCTTCGACGACGCCCCGTACCTGAGCGTGAAGGACGAGACGTTCCCCAGCGGCCGGGTCGGCGTCGGATCGTTCGACGACACTGGCGATTTCGCCGAGGTCACCGTGTGGGGCAAGAAGGTTGAGAGGCCGGCGAAGTGACGCGTACAACGGCGGCACCGCGGCCGCCTCCCCGTGGCATGGGCGTCCCGCCCATGCTTAGCTGGCTTCCGCCTGAACGCTCAGCCTGCCGGAGGAGTGACGAGCACTCGCGTCTGCATGGGCGGGACGCCCACGCCACGGGGAGGCGGCCGCGGTGCTGCGGTTAAGCGGCCAAGCCTAGACGGACGCCTCGGTGGGCCGCCCGCCCATTCGAACGCATCGAGTAAAACAGACGACCCATGCCCCTTTACCCGCTCACCCGCCGTGCTCTGACCGCCGCCCTCGTCGGCTCGGCGGCCGCCGCCACCTTCGTCCTGGCCGCCGACGCCCCGTCCAGCCGGCCGGCGGCGAAGA
>JAQGHJ010000038.1 GCA_028288905.1 Phycisphaerales bacterium
GCGTCGTCGTGTCCGTCGCCCCGCTGGCGAGCGGGGTCGGGTGCGACGTCTTGCGCAAGGGCGGGAACGCGGTCGACGCGGCCGTCGCGACCGCGTTCGCGCTCGCCGTCGTCTGGCCCGAGGCGGGGAACATCGGCGGCGGCGGGTTCATGATGGTCGGCCGGCCGGCCGTCGCCGGGCCAGGCGGCGCGGCCACGATCCAGCCGACCGTCGACTTCGTCGACTACCGCGAGACGGCCCCGGCCGCGGTGAAGCCCGACACGTTCGCCAACAAGCCGAGCCAGCACCTGATCGCCGGGACCCCCGGCACCGTCCGCGGGCTGCATCTGGCGTACGAGCGGTTCGGCAGCAAGCGGGTCGCGTGGGCGGACCTGCTCGCTCCGGCCATTCGCCTCGCGGCCGACGGCTTCACGGTCGACATTGCCCTGGCGACGTCACTCAATGCGGGACTGAAGGGCAGCGGCGAGACCTCCGCGGCCGGGGTGGTGGCGGCCGGCGGCGGGTCGGCCGAGTTCCGCCGGGTGTACGGCAAGCCGGGCGGCACCCCGTGGGCGGCGGGGGACAAGCTGACCCTGCCGGACCTGGCCGCCACGCTCCGGCGGATCGCCGCCGACGGCCCGGCCGGGTTCTACGAGGGCAAGACCGCGGAGCTGGTCGCGGCGGAAGTTGCCCGCGGCGGCGGACTGATGACGGCCGCCGACCTCAAGGCGTACGAGGCGAAGATCCGCCCGCCGATCGTCGGGGCGTTGCGCGGCGCGACCGTGTTCGCCCCGCCGCCGCCGAGTTCCGGCGGGGTCGCGATGCTCCAGATCCTGGGGATGATGGACCCGCTCGGGACCCCGGACCGCTGGGCCCCGCCCACCGTCCACCGGCTCGTCGAGGCGATGCGGCGGGCGTACGCCGACCGGGCCCGGTACCTCGGCGACCCCGGCTTCACGGACGTCCCGGTCGCGAAGCTGACGGAGGCGGCGTACATCAAGGCGATGGGCGATTCGATCGACCCGGCCCGGGCCAGCACCAGCGCGTTCGTCGCCCCGTGGGCCACCGTGCAGGGGGACGCCGGCGGGCAGACCACGCACTTCAGCGTGGCCGACGCCGGCGGCATGGTGGTCAGCAACACCTACACGCTCGAGCAATCGTTCGGCGGAAAGATCGTCGTCCCCGGGGCCGGGTTCCTGCTGAACAACGAGCTCGGCGACTTCAACCCGAAGCCCGGCGTCACCACCCGGGCCGGCGGGATCGGCACGGAGCCGAACCAAGCGACCGGCGGCAAGCGGCCGCTCAGCAGCATGACGCCGACGCTCGTCGCCCGGGACGGGAAGTTCGTCCTCGTCACCGGGTCGCCGGGCGGGCGGACGATCATCAACATCGTCACCCAAGTCGTGCTGAACCGGCTGATGTTCGGCATGAGCCTCCGCGACGCGGTCGACGCCCCCCGGCTGCACCACCAGTGGTACCCGGACGCCGTCCGGGCCGAGCAGGCCCTCGCCGCCCAACACCCCGAGACCGCGGCCGGCTTGGCGGCGATGGGGCACAAGCTCGACCCGCGGACGCCCGCGCGGATGGGCGACGCCCACAGCATCGAGATCGACCCGGCCACCGGCCGCAAGACCGGCGTCGCGGACCGGCGGATCGGCGGCGGGGCGGCGGGGTACTGAGCGGGTCCTAGATGCGCCCCGCCTACCGCGGAGCGGTGCGCCGCGCTACCAGGAGCTTGCCGCCATGCTCCGGCCGTTCAAACCGGTGCCACATATACATGGGCTGCCGTCGATTTTCCGGGTATCGGAATCGGGCCTTCTCAGGAGAATGGGAAGTGGATCAGCCGAGGAGGATGAGTGGCGACGATCATGGTAGTTGAGGACGCGGACTTGGTGCGGGACACGCTCACGCGGCTGTTGCGCCGCGAGGGCTTCGCCACGATCGGCGCCCACGATGGCCGCGAGGCGCTGGCGGCCCTGGAGCACGAGCACCCGGACGTGATCCTGCTCGACGTGAACATGCCGGACATGGACGGGATCGAGATGCTCGAGGCGTTGCACAGCCGGCCAGAGTGGCAGAGCGTGCCGGTCGTGATGCTGACCGGCCGGAGCGACACCCACACGATCCGCCGGGCGATGCAGCTCGGCGCGAAGGCGTTCCTGGTCAAGGCCGCATTCAGCGTGGCGGAGATGCTGGAGTCGGTGAAGAGCTACGCCGGCCAGCGCCCGGCGTAGGCAGAGGGGAAGAGCAGAAGAGGGGAAGTAGGCAGTAAAGGGGAGGAAAGACGCTGGTCGCGGCCTCTGCCTTCTACTGCCTACTTCCCCTCTTCTGCTCTTCCCCTCTGCGTCACTCGGCCCGGGCGACCACAAACTCGGCCATCGCGTCCAGGGCATGGCGTGCCTCGGTGTCCGGCAGGTCGAGCAGGCAGCTTCGGGCGCGGTCGACGAGGGCGCGGGCCCGGTCCCGGGCGTACCGTAGGCTGTCGCCGGGCAGGATCAGGTTGCGGATCTTCTCGGCCTTGTCCGGGTTTGGTTCCGTCAGCAGGCTGCGGAGCAGCGCCCGGTGCTCGGCCGGGGCCGTCCGCAGGAAGTGGATGAGCGGGAGGGTGAGCTTGCCCTTCTCCACGTCGATCCCGAGCGTTTTGCCGACGTCCCGCGGGTCGCCGGTCAGGTCGAGGATGTCGTCCTGGATCTGGAACGCGGTCCCGAGGGCGAGGCCGTACTCCTCCATCCGATCGGCCGTCTCGGCGTCGGCCCCGGCGAATGCCGCCCCGAGCCGGCAGCAGGCGGCCGTCAGGGCGGCCGTCTTGCGGGCGATGATGTCCAGGTACGTCGGTTCGTTCAGGTCCAGGTTGTTCCGGTTGTCCAGCTGCAGCAGTTCGCCCTCGCACACCCGGTTCGTCGTCCGGGCGACCAGCCGGCTGGCGTACTGCGGCGGCAGCCCGACGGCCGCGTCGTCCGCCCCGCTGCACAGGTGGTAGCTGTGGCTGATCAGGTAGTCGCCCAGCAGGACGGCCGCCTCGTTCCCCCGCAGGTGGTTGATCGTCGCCCCCTTCCGCCGCAGCTCGGCCTCGTCCAGCACGTCGTCGTGGACGAGGGTGGCCATGTGCACCATCTCGACCACGGTCGCCAGCCGGACGTGGTCAGCCGTCGGCTCCGCCCGCGGGTTCACGGCCCGGGCGGTCAGCAGCAACAGGCACGGCCGGAGCATCTTCCCGCGGAACCGCCCGACGTGCCGCACGAGCGTGCCGACGCATTTCAGGTCGCTCGTCAGCTCCTGGCGGAACTGGGCGTCGACCGCCGCGAGCTGCGGGCCGATCAGATCCGTGACGGCCGCCAGGGCATTGAGGGTCATGACAAACTCCGGGTCCCGCGGTAATCGGGCGAGGACGGGGCAAGCCGCCATCGCCCGAACCGCTGCGCGGGTATAAAGCACACCCGGGAGCTCGCACCGGAGTACCGGAAGTATCGAAATGACTGAAAGTAC
>JAQGHJ010000043.1 GCA_028288905.1 Phycisphaerales bacterium
TCGCCCGCCGGCCGGCCCCGGTCCAGGTCAGCTACCTCGGGTACCCGAACACGACCGGGCTGTCGGCGATCGATTACCGGCTGACCGACGCGGTGGCCGACCCGGCGGGCGGCGACTCCGACCCGGCCGGCGGCGGGGGGCCGGACGCCCTGCACACCGAGCAGCTCGTGCGGCTGCCCGGCGGGTTCCTGTGTTACCGCCCGCCGCCGGACGCCCCGGACCCCGGCCCGTCCCCCGCCCGGGCGAGCGGCGGCGCGACCGTCACGTTCGGGTGCTTCAACGTGATGGCCAAGGTCACGCCCGAGGTGATGGGCCTGTGGGCGAAGGTCATGCTCGTGCTGCCGAACACCCGGCTGGTCATGAAGGACCGGAACGGGGCGCTCGGCTTCCCGGACCGCCAGCGGTTCGTCCGGGACATCTTCGCGTACCACCGCGTGGCGGCCGACCGGCTGGACCTGCTCGGCCGCGAGCCCGACCCGGCCGCCCACCTGGCCGCGTACGCGAAGGTCGACCTGATGCTCGACCCGTTCCCGTACAACGGGACGACGACGACGTGCGAGGCGCTGTGGATGGGGGTGCCGGTGATCGCGCTGGCCGGCACCCGCCACGCCGGGCGGGTCGGGGCGAGCCTGCTGACGGCCGCCGGGCTGCCGGAACTGGTCGCCCCGACCTTGGAGGCGTACGCCCGGACGGCCGTCGTGCTGGCCCGGGACGTGCCCCGCCTCGCCCACCTCCGCCGGACGCTGCGGGGCCGGCTGGCCGCCAGCCCGCTGATGGACGAGGCCGGGTTCGCCGCGAAGGTCGAGGGCGCCTACCGCGACATGTGGCGGCGGTGGTGCGCCGCCCGGACCGAGGCGGCCGAGCCGAACCGGGACGTGCTATCGCTGGCGGACGAATGACCACGGGCTCAGGCGTCGGGGCGGGCTAAACCCGCGTCCCGTGCCGGCCGATGCCCGAGGGTGATGCGCCCCGCCGACCCGCTCGGAGACTGCGACCGGCGGCCGTGGCTGGACGTGGTGCGGGCGGCGGCCGTGCTGCTGGTGCTGGGGCGGCACATGCCGGCCCCGTCGGGCGGGTCGGCGTTGGCGGCGGCGGCCGGTGTCTGGCAGGCCGGTGGGTGGGTCGGCGTAGACCTGTTCTTCGTCCTCAGCGGGTATCTGGTCGCCGGGGTGCTGTTCCGGGAGCACGCGCGGACGTGGCGGCTGGACGCGGGGCGGTTCTACGCCCGCCGCGCCCTGCGGCTGTACCCGCCGTTCCTCGTGTTCGTGGCGTTCTCGGCAATCGCCTTTGCCGGGGCGGGGCGGTTGCCGATCAATCGGCTGGCGGCCGAGCTGCTGTGGGGGCAGAGTTACGTTCCCGGCTTGTGGGGCCACACGTGGTCGTTGGCTGTGGAGGAACACTTCTACCTGCTCCTGCCGATCGTACTGGCGGCCGTCCGCCGCGCGGGTCGGGTAGCGGGGGGTGACGGCGACGGTGGCGATAGGATGCGCGGACGGGCGGCCGATCCGTTCCGCCGGCTCCCGTGGCTGGTCGTCGGCGCGGCGATCCTCTCGCTGGCGTTGCGGGTCGCGACCGCCGCGGCCGGCCCGTTCTCCGACCTCACCCACCTGTTCCCGACGCACCTTCGACTCGACGGGCTGTTCCTCGGCGTCCTGCTGGCGCACGCCCACCACTGCCGCCGGTCCAGCTTCGAAGCTGTCTGCCGGCGGTGGCGGCCGGCCTTGTTGATCGGCGGGGCGGTCCTGCTCGCCCCGGCGTTCGTGTTGCCGCTCCGGCACCCGGTCGTCCACACGGTCGGGCTGACGGCTTTCGCCCTCGGGGCCGGGGCCTGGATTGCGGCGGCCGCTACGGCCGGCGGCGGGGCGGGTCCGGTCGCGGGCGCGGCCGGACGTCTCGGGCGGCACTCGTACTCGATCTACCTGTGGCACGCGGCCGTGCCGGCGTTCCTGCCGGCGCTGTTCGACCCGTCCCCGGCCGGCTGGCCGTGGGCGGCGCGGGCAGCGGGGTTCATCGCGGCGTCCGTCGGGGTCGGCGTCGCAACCGGGCTGGCGGTCGAGCGGCCGGCGCTTCGACTGCGCCACCGCCTCTGTCCGCCACGCAACGAGCGGGACCGCCCAGCCCTTCGGCTGGGCGGTCCCGCTCGTCGTGCGTCCTTCGATGCTGCCGATGCTGCAACCGGCTTGGGTCGCGCCGCCTAGCTCACGCCTTCTTCACGGCGTTCATGTAGTTCAGATAGTCCGCCGGCTTCGGCTTGTACCCCGGGAACATCTGGATCATGGCCTGCGGGTTGAACGGGTCGTAGTTGAACATCTTCATCACCGCCTCGGCGAACACGGCCCGGAAGTCCGTGTACACCGGCTGGTAGTCGCCGACCATGTCGGCCACGCCCTTGTACGTCCCGTACACCTTCGCCTGCCGGATCGGGCCGCCGGCCACCAGCATCATGCCGCCGCGGCCGTGGTCCGTGCCCTCGGACCCGTTCTCGTGGACGGTCCGGCCGAACTCGCTCATCACCATCACGGTGACCTTCTCCGAGCGGGGGCCGAGGTCCTCCAGGAACGCGGCGATGCTGTCGGACACGTGCTTGAGCATCTTCGTGTGCTTGCCGTCGGCCGTGCCCTGGTCGGCGTGGGTGTCCCACCCGCCGTAGTCGGCCTGGGCGACCTCGAGCCCGACGTTCGCCTTGATCACCTTGGCGATCGCCCGCAGCTGGTTCCCGAGCCCGCCGCCGGGGTACTCGGCATCGCTCGACTGGCCCATCGCCGACTCCAAGGCCTTGATCCGCACGACCGCGCTCGTGCCGCTGTCGCTGATCACGTCCCGGGCCCAGTCGCTGGTCAGCTGCCGCTTCTTGACCTCGCCGGTCGGCAGGTCGTCGAGCCGGGTGCCCTTCTCCATCGTCGCCTGCTCGCGGGCCGTCTGGTTGATCAGGTTCGACGGGGCGTACAGGTCCTCGAACAGCTCCATGTTCTCGGTGCGGTTCGACCCGGCCAGCACCGGGTACTCGCCGCGGAGGCTGCGGGGCAGCAGGTTCATCGCGCACAGCCCGCGGAGCGGGGCGTCGGTGCTCTTGCGGGTGGCGAGCAGGTACCGGTTCAGCCACCCGGTGTTCACCCGGGCGTCCCCGGTCGTGCCCCGCTCCATGTTGTCCTGGGCGGAGAAGTGGCTGCGGGACCCGTTCGGGCTCCCGATGTTCATGAACGCCGCCGCCTTGCCCTGCTCCATCAGCTTGGCGAACGACGCCATCCCCGGGTTGAGCCCGAAGATTCCGTTGCCGATCTTCTCGCCGAGCTTGATCACGCCCGGGGCCCCGCGGCGGGCATCCTTCGGGATCGCGATCCGCGGGCGAACCTTGTAGTACTGGTCGTCGGCGTACGGGACGATCGCGTTCATCGCGTCGCACCCGCCGCGGAGGAAGATCGTCACGAGCGTCGGCAGCTCCAGCCGCTTGTCCTTCGACCCGGTGTCGTCGCTCGTGGCGAACTTCTTGGCCGGGGCGTCGGCGGCCGGCTTGAGCCGGCTGTTGAACGCGTCCTCCATGTCCGCCCCGCGGAGCCACTGGTCCGCCGACAGGACGGTGCCGCCGGCCATCACGGCCAGCCCGGAGTTGCGCAGGAAGTCACGGCGGGACGAGGACGAGCTCATGATGACTCCGACCTTTTCGAGGGAGAGGACACGGTCCCGCACCGGGAACGGGTCACGTGGTCTGTCGCGTGGCGCGGCTTGTAGCAAACCGTAACGAACGGTAGCGGGCGGCACGGATGCCGGCCGTCGCGCCCGCCCTGGGGGTCACTGCTGCTGGAACGACGGGCACCCGATCAGCACGGCGTACATCCGCTTGACGTCGCCGGCGTCGGCCGCCTCCTTGAGCACCTGCCGGGTCTTGTCCCCGATGTCGTCACAGATCAGCTCGCGGACCACGTCCTTGTACAGCTCGTCGACCTTCTTGCCGGCGTGCTTGGCGAACACCTTCTCGCTCGGCTTGACCCCGTCGACCCCGCCGCGGGCCAGGCTCAGGGCGTAGTCCCACCGGCTCGTCAGCACCCCGCTGTCGAGCCACGCCTCGGACCGGTCGAAGTACCCGGTCGGGTCCGGGCAGTTGTAGACCTCCTGGCCCATCTTCGCCAGGATCTGGTTGCTCTTGCGAGCGGCGGCCAGGTCGGCGTCGACCGCCCGGTCGGCCGACACGACGAACTCGAACGGCGTCTTGAACTTCGCCCGGAAGTTCCCCCGTTCCAGGAACTCGGGGCTGTAGAAGATCGCCTCGTACACCTTCGGCAGGTCCCCCTTCGTCTGGAGGAACACGTTCTCCACCTTCGTGACCAGGGCGGCCGGCGGGGCGTCGTTCACGAAGTACTTGCACAGCTTCGTCGCGATGAAGTTGGCCGTGTACTTGTGCGTCGCGAGCATCATGATCGCCTGCTCGCCGCCCTCGTAGCCCGGCTTCATCGCGACGCCCATCACCTTCTTCGCCCCGGGCTGGTGGATCGTGTCGTTAAACTTGAACGCGTACGTCCCCCGCTCGAACTGCCAGCCGGTCAGCACCTTCGACAGCTCGATCACGTCGAAGTCGGTGTACCCGCGGTCGACCCCGACCGTGTGCAGCTCCATCAGCTCGCGGGCGTAGTTCTCGTTCCAGTTGTTCACCTTCGACACCTGGTTGTCCAGGTAGTCGAGCATCGCCGGGTGTCGGGCGGAGGCGAACACCATGTTCGGGAACTTGCCCATCACGTTCGGGCGGATCACCTCCTGCTCGTACGCCAGGGCGGCCCACGACCGGGTCTTCTGCTCCTGCGTGCCGGTGTCGACGCAGAAGTGGTTCCGCCAGAACTCGGCCAGCACCTCCTGCAACTGCCGGTTCGAGTGAACGGCCCGGGTCAGGACCGAGTCCTGCAGGATGTGCCCCGGCTCCCGCCACTCGCCCTTGCCGCCGTTCTGGCGGTACGGGTAGGCCTTGTACAGATCGGCCGTGCTCTTCTTGAGATCGGGGAATTTCTTGGCGACCTCGGCGTCGACCGCGGCGTCGTCGATCGACTCGGGCTTGAGCTGCTTGGCGACCCAGCCCTTCCACTGGTCG
This sequence comes from Phycisphaerales bacterium, assembly GCA_028288905.1. Taxonomy (GTDB): domain Bacteria; phylum Planctomycetota; class Phycisphaerae; order Tepidisphaerales; family Tepidisphaeraceae; genus Humisphaera. The sequence goes on from JAQGHJ010000043.1 coordinate 5,078, forward strand.
GTCATGCCGCCCTCGAGCAGCACGGCCTCGACGTCGCCCTGCTTCGGGCCGAACGCCAGCCGGTTCATCACGTGCATGACCTTCTCGCGGTCGCTCAGCGGCGGGCCGACGAGCTGCTGGCTGCCGGGGTCCTTGTGGGCTTCCCGGAACGCCCCGGACTGGATCTCGAGCATCCGGAGCCGCCCGAGCTCGGCCGGCGTGATCCTGGCCCGCTTGTGGGTCGGGTCGTAATTCTCCGGGCCGGCGTCCATCTTCGCGTCGGCCGGCTTGCCGTCGGACGCCTTGCCGTCCGTGACGGGCTTGGCGTCGGCGGCCGGCTTGTTGGCGTTGACGCCCGCCGACTGGGCCCGGGCGGGCGCACCGCCGGTCCAGCCGACGACGGCCGTCGCGGCGACGGCGGCCGCCAGCGCCGCCTCCCGGATCCAGGTGAACGTGCGGCGGGTCGGCTGGTGTTGGCCGAGCGATGCCATCGGTCTACTCCTCGGGTGGACGCGCGGCCCCCGGCCGCGGTTCGATCTCGTAACGTGAATCATCCCAAACGGATCGGGGAAAAGCCAAGCGGAGGCGCGGACGGGACGGGTTCGACCGCCCCTACGGTCGCCCCACATCGGCATCTACGGGCGTCGCCCCCCGCTATTAGACGATCGACCGCTCGATTTATTCGATTCCTTCTGTCCGACACCGCGTGGCGGGGCTTCTCTTACGCCTTTTCGCGACGCTGCATCCGGTAGCACGGGTTTGTAACCCGTGCGCCGGTCGTGGCGACGGTGACGGGGGGCTGCGGGCCCCCACCTCACCTCCTCCCGGACCTACTTCGACTTCTCCATGTCCTTCGACGCCTCTTGGCTGATGAGCGTCCGCCGGTCCTTGTCCGCCCGGATCTGCTTCTGCATCTCGGAGACGAAGACGGGGCCGCCGCCCTTCATGTACTTGCCGTCCAGAATCTTCTGCCCCTTCGGGTTGAGCACCACCACCGTCGGGTACCCGCGGACCCCGAACATGTCGGCCAGCATCTCGTTCTGTTCCTTCATGTCCTTCGTTTGCTTGGCCACGTTCGCCGGCTCGGCCGGGAAGTCGACCCGCAGCAGCACGAGGTTCGCCCTGGCATAGTTCTTGAAGTCGGCGTGCTGGTAGATGTCGGCTTCCATTCGCTTCGAGAACTCACTGCCGTCCGTGCTGACGAACGACACGAGCAAATCCTTCTGCAGCTGGGCGCTGACCGCCCGGGCCACCTTCCAATTGTCCAGCCACTGTCCGCCGTTGTAGTCGATGCTCGGCAGCAGCGGCTCCAGCCGCTTGACGAGCGGGGCGCAGTCGACCGGGTCGATTGCCCCGATCATCGCCTTCACCTGCCCGAGCCCGCCCGGGTCCCAGATCACGAGTTGGAGCGCCGCCGGCCCGAACTTCCACCTCCCGGCGAAGTCGCGGATCGTCTGGGCCTTGGGCGTCTTGTCCGCCTCCTCGGGCCACGCGACCTGCACGAGCCCCATGTTCCGGTTCATCCAACGGACGAACAGCTGGTTCCCGAGCAGCGCGTCCTTGAGGGTGGCGGCCTGCTTGTTCGTCGCGGCCTGGTTGACGACGAGGCAGACCGGGACGGCCGTCTTCTTCGCCTGCGCGACCGCAGTCGACAGGTCCGGCTGCTCCTGAAGCTTCTCCTTCGCCGGCCGGCTGGCGACGACTGCTTGCCCGTACTCCAGCCACCGCTTCGGCTGCCCCTCCGCCTCGTCGTCCCGCAGGGCGGCCGTCCCGTACCCGCACCGGGCCAGCAGCTCGCCCCACGGGTCGAGGAAGATGAACGTCGGCACCTTCGCGACGTTGAACCGGGTCTTGAGATCGGCGTTCTGGTTCCGCACGTCCGGCGGTTGCCGCTTCGTGTCGAGGATGAAGTCGACCTTGACCAGCACGAACGTCGCGTTCGCCCAGTCGGCCCAGAGCGGGGTGTTCAGCACCTCCGCGTCCAGCTTCTTCGTGAAGTCGTCTCGGTCGGACGAGCAGAAGTAAAGGAGCATCGGCTTCTCCTCCTTCTGGGCCCGCTTCTGGGCGATCAGAAACCGGTCCGTCCACGCGGGCGGCTTAGCCGCGACCTTGCCGTCGGCCGCCCCGCCCGGCTTCCTCGCCGCTGCCGGGGCAGCCGCCGACGCCGGGCTCGGGGCGAACGCCACAGCCAGAACTGCCGCCGCCAACGCCAGTGCGGTGAGTCGCATCGTCCTCTGCATGGGTTCCCGACCCTCCGGACTGACAGGTGCAATGAACGGCGGGTGCAACGCCCGACAGGCGCCAAGACCTACGCGTTCCGCTCGTCCGACGGACGCAGCGGCAGCCGGCTTCTCGCCGGCTGCCTGCCTCCCGCCGATCGGGGTCCGCGCCGACCGCCTCCTCAGATCATACGTCCGCCGGCAAGCCGGGTTGACCCCTCAGCACAAACGCCGCCGCCTCTGTCATCCAGAGCGCAGCGAAGGATCTCGGGCCGGCAAGGCGGCCAACTGGCGGCGCATTCCGCCCGAGATCCTTCAGTGCGCTCTGGGTGACAGAAGTGGCATCGCGCGGCGAAGTGGTGCCGGCGCGCCCCAGCGGCGCCTCGCCCGCAGCGACGCTCGGCCCGTTCCCAACGTCCGCGAAGGGCACGAACCGTCACGAAGGGTGAGTCGGAAGCCCTTCGTGACGGTTCGTGCCCTTCGCGGATATTCGTGTTCCTTCCCCCCCCCGCGGCCCGGTCACTTCGCCGGCGTCGCCTCGGCCGGCTTTGCCGCGTCAGGCTTCGCCTCGTCGGCCTGCCAGTCGATCTTGTTCCCCCGCTCGCCGAGGTCCGGCAGCGGGCGGTACCAGATGTTCCGGTACTTGACCGGGTCGCCGTGGTTCTGGAGCTGCAGCGGCAGCTTGTCCGGGTGGGCCTTGTACGGCGGGTTCTGGTAGTGCCCGCTCGGCCCGGTCAGCCGGTAGTGGTCCTGGGTCAGCACGCCGTTGTGCAGCACGGTGACGGTCGCCTCGCGGGTGACCTTCCCGTCCTTGTCGAACCGCGGCCCGCGCCAAACGATGTCGTACGTCTGCCACTGGCCCGGGGGCAGGCAAGCGTTCACCAGGGGCGGGTTCTGTCCGTACACGGCCGTCGCCCCGCCGTCGGCGTACGTCTCGTTCTGGTACGTGTCCAGGATCTGGATCTCGTACTTGCCGCCCATGAGGTAGAACCCGGAGTTCCCCCGGCCCTGGCTGCTACCCTTTGGCGGGGTTGGGGCAGCCCACTCGACGTGAAACTGGGCGTCCCCGATTGGTTCCTTCGTCTCGATCCCGGCCTTGCCGTCGACGACGAAGTACCCGTCCTGCACCTTCCAGCCGGCCTCCTTCCCGCCGCCGGCCGTCCACTGGCTCAGGTCCTTCCCGTCGAACAACACGACCGCGTCGCTCGGCGGGGTGCCGGGCTTCTCCTGCGT
>JAQGHJ010000047.1 GCA_028288905.1 Phycisphaerales bacterium
GTCGTCGTCGTCACGCCCGGCCGCAAAACGGCGAACGCGGCCTTCTGGGCCTCGGCCACCGCCTTGTACGCGTCCTTCAGCCGGGGCGACACGTTCCCGATCGCCAGCGTCCGGGTCAGGTCCGAGCAGTACCCGCCGGTGACTGCGCCCCAGTCGACGAGCAGCACGTTGTCCCGCTGGACCGGCCGCTCGGCCGGGCGGTAGTGCGGCAGCGCGCTGTGCACCCCGCTGGCAACGATCGTGTTGAAGCTCGGGCCGGTCGCCCCGCGGCACCGCATCTCGAAGTCCAGCAGCCCGGCCAGGTACGACTCGGTCTGCCCGACCTTGATCTCCCCGCGGACCGCGTCGTACGCCTCCTCGGCAACCGCGACGGCCTTGCGGATCAGGGCCACCTCGTGGTCGTCCTTCACCTTGCGGAGCCCGAGCATCACGTCCTCGACCGGGACGAGCTCGACCCCGCCCTCGCCGGCCTGCCCGTTCCCCCGCTTACCGGCGGACTCCTTCGCCAGCCCCTCCAGGGCCCGCTCGACGGCCCGGATCTGCCCGACGCTGGCCGCGTTCGCCTCGAACCCGACCCGCCGGGCCTTGCTCTGGCGGAGCACCTTGGCCAGCGCGTCGGCCATGTCCCCCTCGCGGACTTGGACGTCCGTCCAGCCCGCCTCTTCCTTCGCCTGCTGCTGGTACCGGAAGTCGGTGACGAGCCAGAACCCGTTGCTCGTCGGCCCGCCGCCGGGCCCGCCGGCGGCGGCCTCGGCCTTGGCGGTCGCCCGGGTGACGAGCCCGATCGAGTCCTCGCCCGTGAAGTCGGTCAGGAACGACAGGTCGGCCGGGGCGGTCAGCAGCATCCCGTCGAGCCCGAGCTGCCCCAGGGCCGCCCGGACCGCCTGGTGGCGGACCTGCAGATAGGCCTTCGCCCGGGACACGATCGCTTTGCCACCCTGCATCGCCGCTCACCTCGCGTCCGGGAATCCCCCGCCGGGCCGACTGCCGGCCCGCCAGGGGGAAACGGCAGACCGTACCGGATGCGGGCGCAGACTGTCAAACGGGTCGGGCGCCTCCTCGGACGCCCGCCGGCGGGGTTCGGCGGCGGCGACCGCACGGCGAAACGGGACGCCCGAACGTATAATCCCGGCCATGGCCCTCGACCCGACGCGAAGCCCGTTCCCGGGGATGGACCCGTACCTGGAGCAGTCGTGGCCGGACGTGCATCACCGACTCTGCACATACGCGTGCGATGCCATCCGGCCGAAGCTGCCGGCGGGCCTCATCCCCCGGCTCGACGAGCGGACGATCATTGAGGACCCGCACGACCGGGACCGGGTCATCGTGCCGGACGTCCGGGTGGTGCAGCGGGGCCGCCCGACGCAGCCATCGCCCGACAGCGGCGGGACGGCGGTCTTGGAGCCGGGGACCAACGTCGAGGACGACGCTTCCCCCTTCATCGTCAGCGTCGAGTTCGAGCCGACGGTGGAAGGGTTCATCAAGGTGATCGACACCCGGAACGAGAACCGGGTGGTGACCGTGATCGAGTTCGCGTCGCCGGCCAACAAGACGTTCGCCGACGGACGGGGGCAGTACGAACGGAAACAGAAGGAGTTGATCGCGGCTGGCGTCAGCCTCGTCGAGGTCGACCTCGTGCGGGCGGGGCGGTGGAACTCGTACGTCCCGATGCGGCTGGTCCCCGAGCGGCGGCGGACGCCGTACCACGTGTGCGTCACCCGCGGCTACGACCCGGCGTGGGCGGAGCTGTATTCGATCGGCGCCCGCCAAAAGCTTCCGACGATCAAGGTGCCGCTGCGGCAGACGGACGCCGACGTTCCGCTCGACTTGGCCGCCCTGATGGCCCTCGTCTACCTGAACGGGTCGTACGGGTACGATCTGGACTACGTCCTTGACCCGGACCCGCCGCTGCCGCCGGCTGACGCGGCGTGGGCGCGGCAGGTGCTTACGGAACACGGCGTTAAGGCCGGCTAGCGGAACGGTGCCCACCGCTACCGGTCCTGTGGGAAACGCCACGTAGCAGTTAGAGGCATTTCACGCGAGACGCACCAAGCGCGGCCGCGTACGGTTGGGCGGTCCACTCAACAGGAGCAACGCCATGCCAGCTCAATCCGGCCAAAGTCAGCCCGTCGACCCGACCCAGGCACCCAACCCCGCGTACAACTACGAGCGGGCGATGCCGGAGCGCGAGTCCCCGTCCGGCAGCCTCGACCAAAAGTACCCCCGCCCGCACGCCCACCCGGACGCCGCCGGTCCGGAGGACACGAGCGGCCGGCACACGAATAAGCCGGACACCTCCGACAGCCTAGAGCTGTCGACCAGCAAGCAGCCGGAAACCAACCCCGGCGACGTGAACCACTCGATGAACGACGAGGAGCCGACGGGGTGGGACCTGGCTCCCACGAACATCCAGGACCCGACGCAAAAGCGGCACCCCCGCCCGGACGGCAAGGGCGGGACGCCGTGACCGGCGGTTTGCTTCGCCTTCCGCAACGACAGACAGCCCCGTAGCCCCGTGACGGGACGGCCGGGCTTTCGCCTTTTGCGTCGCCCCGGCGCGGGCCGCCCAATTCCGCTGAAAGCGTTGAGGCATCGGCAGCCGGCCCGGTACGATCGCGGGCCATGCCCGCCCACCAACCGCTGCCCCGCGCCCCCGGCCGACGCCCGATCCACACTTCGCCAACCCTGCGCCGCGCCGCCCGAGTCGCGGCGGCCGCGATGCTTCTGTCCTTCGCCGCCGTCGTGCCCCCGACGGCCCGGGCGGACGAAAAAGACGTGCCGGTCGACAACCCGTTGCCGAAGCCAACCGGCCGGCCGCCGCACTACGTCGCCCCGGCGTCCGACGACGCCGAGCAGGCGATGAAGCAGTTCGTCCTGCCCGCCGGGTGGAAGGCCGATCTGTTCGCCGCCAACCCGCAGGTGGCCAACCCGGTCTGCCTGTCGGTCGACGACAAGGGGCGGGTGTACGTCGTCGAGACGTTCCGCCGGCGGAACGCCGTCCTGGACATGCGGACGATCCCCGGCTGGCTCGACGACGACCTGGCCAGCCGGACGGTGGCCGACCGCATCGCCACGGTCAAGCGGCGGATGCCGAACGACTGGCACAAGCTCGAGGGCATCACCGACCGCATCCGGCTGCTGGAGGACAAGGCCGGCAGCGGCCGGGCCGACCACGACACCGTCTTCGCCGACGGCTTCGACAAGCTCGAGGACGGCACGGCTGCCGGCGTGCTGCCCTTTAACGGCGACGTCTACTTCACCGACATCCCGAACCTCTGGAAGCTAACGGACACCGACGGCGACGGGGTGGCCGACGTGCGCAAGAGCCTCGCGTACGGGTTCGGCGTGCGCTACAACTTCTCCGGGCACGACTTCCACGGCCTGCGGATGGGCCCGGACGGCCGACTCTACTTCTCGATCGCCGACCGCGGGCTGCACGTCGAGCAGGACGGCAAGGTGATCGTCGACTGCCCGGACGAGGGGGCGGTCCTGCGGTGCGAGCCGGACGGGTCGCGGCTGGAGATCGTCCACCGCGGGCTGCGGAACCCGCAGGAGCTGGCGTTCGACGAACGGGGCGACCTGTTCACCGGCGACAACAACTCCGACGGCGGGGACGCGACCCGCTGGGTCCACGTCGTCGACGGCGGGGAGAGCGGGTGGACGGTCGGGTGGCAGTGGGTCGGCGGGCCCTTCGGCCGGGGGGCGTGGAACGGCGAGCGGCTGTGGGAGGCGGACCCGAAGGTGCCGGCGTTGTACCGGCTGCCGCCGGTCGCCAACCTCAAGCTCGCCGGCCCGGCCGGGCTGACGTACACGCCCGGGACCGGGATGCCGGACGGGTGGCAGAACCGGTTCCTGCTCGTCGACTTCCGCGGCGGGGCGGCCGGCGGCAGCGGGATCTACGCCCTGCAGAACAAGCCGAAGGGGGCGAGCCACGAGCTGGCCGAGGTGAAGGACCTGCTGACGGGCGTGCTGCCGACGGACGTTGAGTTCGGGCCG
>JAQGHJ010000055.1 GCA_028288905.1 Phycisphaerales bacterium
CGCTTGGCGCTCGTGCCGGTGGTGGTGGCGGCGCCGTCGAGCGTCAGGGCGGCGACCTGGATCGTCGACCCGCCGGTCGCCGACAGCGCCGCAGTCCGCCCGGCCACGCTGGCCGGGGCGAGGTCGATCGACACCGGGGTGTACGTCGTCCCGCCGGTGACGGCGACGGTGCCGTTCTGCATCTGCAGCACGACCGGGTTGGTCGGGCCGGCCACGGTTGCCGTCCCGCCGTTGGCGAACACGGCCGTGTCGCCGGCGTTCGGGACGATCCCGTTGCTCCAGTTCGACCCGGTGTTGTAGTCGGCCGGACCGGCAACGGCCCAGGTCTGGCTGGTCGGGGCGGCCGGCAGGTTGTCCGGCCCGGCCCCGTAACTGGCGGCGACCTGGACGTTCGTCAGGGCGGTGTCGTAGATCCTGAACTCGTTGAGCGACCCGTTGAAGAACGGGTCCCCGGCGTAGTTGGACCGCCCGAGCCACATGTTCACCTGCGTCAGGGTGGCCGGGTCGAGGGTCGTCCCGCTCGCCCCAACCTGCACGCCGTCCTTGTACAGGGTCAGGCTGCCGCCGGCCCCGCCCTTGATGGTCAGGGCGAAGTGGTGCTGGGTCCCGACGCCGAAGTCCACGCCCGACTGGTCGGCCGAGTTCGACGCTCCGGCCGCGTTGTGGATCTCGCTGCCGAACGCGCCGCCGCTGCGGTCGGCCCGGGGGGCAACGAAGAAGTAGTCGGTCCCGCCGAACCCGGTGGTCGTCGTGTTGCCGGGCTGTTCCTCACCGCCGGTGTTGGTCCCGAAATCGAAGATCCGCTGCCAGTTCGTGCCGGCCGGGCCGCCCCACGTCGCCCAGCCTTCGACCGTGACGTTCGTCGTCTTGGCGATGTTGTTGGGCAGGTCGATGTAGTTGTTCAGCGAGATCGTCGTGCTGTTGACGAGATTGTTGAAGTTAAACCGGGACCCGTCGAACGTCGGGGGGATGGCGACGAGCGGGTTGCCAATTGTCGTGGAGTCGACGACGACGCCATTAGCACCGCCGACCGAATCGAGGGCCGTTGTCGACCCCGGGGCGTCGTTGAAGCTGTACCGGTGTGTCAGCCCGGCCCACGCCGGCTGACCCGCGACCGCCGCCGCGGCGGCCGCCGCCACGGCGGATTTGGACCAACGGCCGCAACCGTGAGACAGCCGCAGCCCTCGCGCCCGCGCGGTCTTGCCAGACATCGACATGTAATCCTCCGAGGTGCGCCGGCGGGGGTGCCGCCGGCGCACGCGTTTCCTCTGCTCCGCACTACTCCGCGACCCGGGGACGGGTCGGACGTGAACCGCTCGAACGCCGCGACGACATCTGGCGGGCCACAAGGGGCCGGCCGCGTGTCCCGCGGACCCTCAGAACACCGACGTGGGCGGCGCATCGCCAACCGCGACGCGCCGCCGCTTTCCTCTCGCCGCCCACAGCGTCCGCCTTTGCCGAGGCGATCGCCATGAGACTTTTCGACCAATCGCGACGAACTTTCACCGGCGTCGCGCGCCGCCAAGACCGGGCCCGGCGTCGAGCCGATCCACTAGTCATAGACCGGCTTGCGGTCCCGGCCCGTCGCCCGACACTTCCGTGGCCGGCCTCGCTTGCCCCCTACCAACGACCCCATCATTGACGCCGCATGCGGTCGCACTCAAGTAGGTTTTTGACTAATGTTTGGAGGAATCGGGTCAGCAGCGTTTTGCGATCCGATGGGGATCAATGGATGGTTTGGCTGAATTCTCAGGGCTTTCGTGCGGCGCAAGCACCGCTTCGGCCAGGCGACGCGGCGGGCCGGTAGGGGAGAACCCATGGCTAAGCACGGCACGGTTGGCAGCGGGCCCGCGGGCGGGCGGCGGGTGGCGCTGGTGATCGAGACGTCGCTCGCCCCGGGGCGGGAGATGCTCCGCGGGGTGGCCCGGTACGTCCGCGAGCACGGGCCCTGGGCCACGTTCTGGGAGCCCCGCGGGCTGGAGGAATCGGTCCACAGCTGGCTCGGGCGGTGGCGGTGGGACGGGGTGATCGCCCGGGTGCAGACGCGGCAGATCGCCGACGCGGTGCTCGGGCTCGGGGTGCCGGTGGTCGACATCCTCGGGCGGCGGCCGACGCCGGGCATGCCGCTCGTGCACACGGACGACGCGGCGATCGGGCAGCTCGGGGCGGACCACTTGCTCGGCCGGGGGTTCCGGCAGCTGGCGTTCTACGGGTGGGCGAACGAGCCGTGGAGCCGGGGGCGGTCCGACGCGTTCGCCGCCCGCTCGGCCGGGGCGGGGCGGGCGTGCGCGGTGCTGGAGGTGGCCCACGGGTTCCACGAGCGGAGCTGGGACCAACAGGCGCAGGAGCTGGCCGGGTGGGTGCGGGGGCTGCCGAAGCCGGTCGGGCTGATGCTGTGCACGGACCAGTGCGGGCCGCTGGCGATGGAGGCGTGCCGGCGGGCCGGGGCGGTCGTCCCGGACGACGTGGCGGTGCTCGGGGTCGACAACGACGAGGCCGTGTGCGAGGTCAGCGACCCGCCGCTGAGCAGCGTCTGGCCGGACCACGACGGGGTCGGGTACCGGGCGGCGGCCGTGCTGGACGGGCTGATGCGGGCGCGGCAGCCTGGGGGCGATGGGCCGACCGACGGGGCGGGGAAAGGTCGCGGCACCGGGCGGCGGGCGG
>JAQGHJ010000076.1 GCA_028288905.1 Phycisphaerales bacterium
CGGGTGGCTGCGGTCGCCTGCGCGGCGGGGTTGGCGGGGCTACTGGCGTTCGCCGTCCCGCACCGGGCCGCGTCGCCGGTCGCGGTCGCCGCTGCCGCCGACGTCGTCGACCTCCCTGCCCTGACCAATTCGGCGGGGATGCGGTTCGTCCGCCTCCCGGCGGGCGGCTTCGTCGCGGGCAGCCCTCGGTTGGAGGCGGGGCGGCGCGAGGACGAGCGGCAGCATGCCGCCGCCGTCGGCCCCGGGCTCTACGCCGCGGTGACCGAGGTGACCCGGGGGCAGTACCGGGCGGTGATGGGCCGTCCGTCCGACGCCCCGGGGGACGCCGGGTCGCCGCCCGACCTCGACGACACGCTGCCGGCCTGCCCTGTGTCGTGGGCGAGCGCCGCCGAGTTCTGCCGCCGCCTCACCGCCCGGGAGGCCGGCCGAGCGTACCGGCTGCCGACCGAGGTCGAGTGGGAGTACGCCTGCCGGGCCGGGGCGACCGGCCCGTTCGCCGGCACCGGCCGGCTCGACGAAATGGGATGGTACGCCGGCAACAGCGGCGGCCGGCTCCACGCCGTCGCCGGCAAGCGGCCGAACCGGTGGGGCCTCTTCGACGCGCACGGGGGCGTCCGGGAGTGGTGTGCGGACGCGTACGGCGGGGACGAGGCGTTCCGGGGCGATTTGCCCTCCGCGCCGCTCATGCGGGCCGCTCGCGGCGGCAGCGTAGACGATCCGGACGACGGGTGCCGGTCCGCCCGCCGCGACGCCCGCGACGAATCCGTCCCGGCGGGGCGGACGGGGTTCCGCCCCGTCCTGATGTTGCCGTGACCGCCCACACGGGCATCCGCCCGCGAGCGACCCCCCGCTCCAATCCGCTCATATTTTTCTGTGTAGCCCATCGCCCGTTCCCGCTCTTGGGGGTGAGCGGTCGGCCGACGCACGCTCGATTCGCACGTCCCGGCGACGTTTCCACGTCGCCCGCTCGAACTTTGACGAGGGCACCCATGTCGATCGCGATGACCCTGTACCACGACTCCGTCTCGACCCCCACCGGGTACGCCGTGTACGCCGAGGCCCGGTTGGGAGCGAACGGCTTCGGCGACGGGACGCCCGAACTCGTCGTCGGCCACGACGCCGAGGACGCCGACTACGGCCGGATCACGTGGGACGGCGACGAGTCCGACGGGTTCGACTCGGGCAACGCCCCGGGCGTGTTCACGGCGTCCTTCGCGGGCGGCACCGCCGCGACGCTCAACGCCGGCAGCGAGGTTCCGACGTACACGTCCGCGGCCTCCGGCGTCATCGCGAAGGTGCAAATCCGAGTCCTGACGCAGGCGCTGGCGAAGGTCGAGTGGTCGACGGTCTGCATCAAGTTCTACCGCGACGGCGTGCTGGTCGACTCCTACGCGCCGGAGACGGGTCCGTCGGTCGACACGCGGTCGTCGCCGCAGGACCCGGTCGCCGAGTCGATCTTGGAGGTGACGCCGAGCGGCACGGATTACGACAAGGTCGTCGTCACCGGCGGGCTCTACATGGCGTACGACAGCACGTCCGTCTGGCCGGGCGGTTCGGACCTCGCGGCCCAAATCTTCGTGTACACGAGCAACGCCTGAACCCCGTCCGCGGCCGCCGTCGCCGGGACGCCGGCGGGTCCGGATCGCGCGTGGTGACCCGTCACTTCGCCGCGGCCAAACGCCTTTTACCGGGTGGACCGTATGTTCAACGCTATCGCCTACGGTGAATCGGGAGCGGACGACGGAAACGGTGGGTACCGCCGCCGCAGGGGCTGGTCCAAAGCCAAACGAGCGTTCGGCCCCGGAGACTTGGGAGAACAGTTGATCCGGCTCGAACGGAGCGGCCTCGGATGTCCCCGACTGCTCTTGGAGGCGGCGATCCACCAGTTCTTGAGCGGCGGCCCCGAGGCGTCCGCCCGGGCGATCGGCCGGTACTTGGACTCGTTCGCGCCTCGTGCCGAGGCGCTGTCCGGCCGGGAGTTGGAGGAACTGATCCTGTTGGAGACGCGCCTCAACCGCGCCGGGCTCGGCCCTCGCGCCGAGGGCACGCGGGATCGTCGAGTGTGACGCTGCGTCATCGTCTTGGTTCGGGGAGCCCGCCGCCGGACGAGGGGGTTCGGGACGCAGGTCGGGGTCATCCGGGCATTCCGTCCGGGTGGTTGACGTGGTGTCACCGATTCGCGAGGTGCGCAGCGCGTCAAAATGAGACACTTCGACCCCGCCCGGCCCCGGGAGTCGTCCCGACCGCGGGAAACGGTCTGTAGACGCGGGCAACGGTGCTGCCGGCCATTCTCTCGACCCGTCCGCGAGGGCGATGTCCGGTAGCCGGCCGGCAACGATCCGGCGACCAGTCGGTCCGCTCGGTGCCCGGCGACCGATGACGCAGCGTCATCAAACCGCCCGCCGTCTTGCCTCCTCCCCCCTCGTCGAGGGAAAGTGGCCCGCCGGGACGCCGAGGCTCGGGCCGGTCAACGCGGCGCTCGTCGCCGAGTTCATCGCGGGCGGGACGGACGTGAACGCGGACCTGAACCACGGGATTACTCCGCTGATGGGCGCGGCCCGCGAGGCCGGGCCGGCGGTCGCCCGGCTGCTGCTCGACGCCGGGGCCGACCCGCGGCGGGTGACGGCGTCGGCGGAGTCGGCGTTGAAGAACGCGGCGCTGGCCGGCC
>JAQGHJ010000080.1 GCA_028288905.1 Phycisphaerales bacterium
CAGCTCCACCGTCACCGGGTGGTTCATCTCGGTTAGCACGACGACCAGGATCGTGACGAACACGATCGCCACCCGGTACTGCCGCCGGAGGTAGAACGCGAACAGGAACCCCGCCACCCCCGCGCCGGCGAACAGCCACGGCCGCGGCGGGTGGAGCATCAGCAGAACGCTCCCGAGCACGCTCCCGACGAGGGTGCCGAGCAGCCGCTCGGCTGCCCGCTTGCGGGTCGCCCCGTAGTCGGTCTGAGACACGACCAGGATCGTGAACGGCAGCCAGTACCCGTGGGTCAGCGGGTGTCCGGGGACGAACTCCGGGAACAGCTTCACCGCCAGCACCCCGAGCGTCATCAGGACGGCCAGCCGGGCCGTGAACCGGACGAGGGCCGGGTCCGGCTTGGGGCTGAGGTTCAGGGCGGCCGCCAGCGGGCGGAGCCGCCAGGTGCTCGTGTCGAACAGCTCGAGCGGGAAGACGGCCCGCTCGCCGGCCCGGTCCGTCAGGGCGACGAGCGACAGCAGCGAGTCGGCGAGCTGGTCGTCGACGAGGTCGATGATCGCGGCGGCCTGTCGGGCCGCGGGGGAAGGTCCCTGCGGTGACGACAGCCCGTCCGCGCCCGGCGCCGGGGCATCCTCCCCGCCTACGGGCACTGCGACGACCGCTTCCCGCAGCGCCGCCAGCAGGGTGGCGGCCCGCTGGAGCCGCACCTCGCACGCCGCCAGGTGGGCCGGCTGGCGGGACACGACGGCCAGCCCGATCGCCCGGGCGGTGCTGGCCAGCGCCTCCATTGCCGCGGCGAACGGGGCGTTGAGCGCCGGGAAGTCCGGCCGGCCGGCCAGCCCCTCCAGGGCGGTCCCGAGCCCGGCAGCCCGGAACCCGAGGCGCCCCGCCGCGTGGACGGCCGCGTCGAGCTGGGCCCACATCGGGCGGGCCGTCCCGACCGCCTCCAGCGTCGCGTACGCCGACTCCAGGGCCGTCCGCAGCGCCCCGCCGGCGGTGGCGACGGCCTCGGGCCGGCCGTCGGCGTCGATGCACTTCGGCGAGTCTGCCTCAGGCTTGGCGTCGTCGGCGGGGTCGTCGCCCGTCCCCGGGCCGCCCGGCAGCCCCGCCGTCGCCATTGCGTCGAATAGTTCGGCCGCCGCCCGCCACGCGTCCCCCACCGCCCGCCGGAGCGGGTGCTGGGCCCGGACCGGCCACAGCGCGACTTGCACCACGACCGCCCACGCGGCCCCCGCCAGCACGGCCATCGCGTGCGACCCGTGGGCGGCGGGGACGTTCGCCGCGATCAGGAACGTCAGCCCGACCGGGGCGGCCAGCATCGGGCCGTACTCCGGCGTCAGGTGCCGCAGCGCCCCGGCGCTGAGGGCGACGAGCCCGACCGCCACCGCCGCCGCCCACGGGTGCGGCCCGACCGCGCTGCCGAGCGCCGTCGACCCGGTCATCACCGTCACCATCGCCAGCAGGAACCCGAGCCGCAGCGGGTACGGCCCGCGGATGTCCACCCCGGCCAACGACTGCGCCGCCAGCGCGACAAACGTGACCTCCAGCGGGATGCTGGTCCCGGGCCCGAGCAGGCCGCCCGCCGCCATCAGCAGCGGCACCATCAGCGCCGCCACCGACCGGCACGCCCGCCCGACGTCCGGGCTCTGGGCGGCGGCGTCGAACCAGCGGGCGAGGGTGGCGAGGGCGGGGCGGAACATCGAGGCGCGGCCGGTGGGCGCGGGGATTCGGTCGAGTGAGCGGCCGGTCTACGAGCGGGCAGCTTGCGTTACCGTCGTTTAGCCGCCCGCAGCAAGTCCTCCTCGGGGTCAAGGACTTTAACCTCGGTTCCCCTCTCACGCCTCCCGGTCCACCGCCGCCGCGATCCGCTTGACCGCCTTCATCGCCGCGGCGAACTGCTCGGGGGTGATGCTCTGGGCCCCGTCCGTCATCGCGTGCTCAGGGTCGTTGTGGACCTCGACGATCAGCCCGTCCGCCCCGGCCGCCACGGCCGCCCGGCACATGCTGTCGACCAGGTAGTTCTTGCCCGTCCCCTGGCTCGGGTCGATCACCACCGGCAGGTGCGTCGCCCGGTGCAGCGCCGGTACGGCCGCCAAGGCCAGCGTGTTGCGGACGTACTCCTCGTACGTCCGGATGCCCCGCTCGCACAGCATGACCTGCCCGTTCCCCCGGCTCATGATGTACTCGGCCGCCAGCAGGAACTCCTCCAGCGTCGCGCTCATCCCCCGCTTTAGCAGCACCGGCTTGGACTGATCCCCGACCGCGTTCAGCAGGTTGAAGTTCTGCATGTTCCGCGCCCCGACCTGCAGCACGTCGGCGTACTTCGCCACCAGGTCCACTTGGTCGACGGCCATCACCTCCGTCACCACCGCCAGCCCGGTCTCCTCTCGGGCGAGCGCCAGCAGCTCCAGCCCCTTCTCGGCCAGCCCCTGGAAAGCGTACGGGCTCGTCCGCGGCTTGAACGCCCCGCCGCGCAGCCCCACCGCCCCGCCCTCCTTCACCGCGTGGGCGATCTCCAGGAGCTGCGCCTTGTTCTCGACGGAGCACGGCCCGGCGATCACGCCCACCCGCACCCCGCCGATGGCGGCCTTGGGGTCGGAGCCCATCGGCACGACGGTCCGCTCCTTCTTCACCTCCCGGCTGGCCATCTTGTACGGGGCCAGGATCGGCACGACCTTCTCGACCCCGTCGCTCGACTCCATCCGGGTCCGGTCCTTGAACCGGTCGTTCCCGATGACGGCCACGACCGTCCGCTCCTCGCCGACGATGACGTTCTCTTTCAGTCCCATCTCGCGCACCAGTTGGACCACGTGCTCGACCTGCTTCGGCGTCGAACCCTGCTTCATCACGACGATCATGGGGCCTCCAGAGGAGGAGCCAGTGGCCAGTCGTCCGTAGTCGGTATTAGGGACGGCTGCCGTGCCCCGGCCTCGCCCGCGAATCGGGGCGCTTCCCTCACTACTGACCGCGGACCACTAAAACGACCGACTCTCCAAACAAAAAGCCCCAGGACGGCGTCCTGAGGCTTGGGTCAATGTCCGATGATGGACCGGCAGCTCAGAACGCGGGATTTCCGGGCGGATAAAACCGCCAAGTGAAGGTAAACGGAAAGCTCGCGAGGAACTGCGTCACGGGCCGAATTGATAACACGCCCGGCGGACAAGTCAAATTCAATTCTGAAACCATGCGGAGGGGGAATCCCACGGAGGCGCGGAGACACGGACGGCGAAACGGGGAGCAATGGGCGTCGAGGGCGCGCCGAGCCCGGGGCGTGCGGGATGACAGACACGACGCCGCCACGCCCTACGAGCCCCACCCTTGCCTCCCGAACTCCCT
>JAQGHJ010000081.1 GCA_028288905.1 Phycisphaerales bacterium
GGTTTGGGCTGAACTGAATGTTGATGAACCCGACCCCGTCCACCAGCGCCACCGTCTCCGACGAACGCCGGATCTGGGCCATCGTATACGGCTTGACCATCACGTTGGCGTCGTTCGGCCCGGCCGGCGTGTACGGGTCGGACGGGATCCGCTGCATCGGCACGTTCCGGTCGTACCCGCTCACGGCGTTCGGGGCGTACCAGGTCCAGACGCCGCGACCCGGCTCCAGCCAGGTCGACGTCGCGCTCGTAGCGCCCGCCCCCTGGGGGTCCTTCCGCGAGGTTAGCGTCCAGTTTCCCGCCACCTCCATGATCCCGCTCGGGCACTTGAACACCGAGTCGAACGTGTGCGGGGTCGACCCGGCCGACATCCGCGGGTACGACACGTAGTTGAAGCTCATCAGGATCGTCGCCCACGTCTCGATCGTCGTGCTGGCCGTCGGCCCGCGGAGGTCGCCCGGGATCACCGCCCCTTTGTTCTCGGCGGCGTACAGCGTGATCCCCGCCCCCAACTGCCGGAGGTTCGACAGGCACTTGATCGTGTTCGCTTGGTCCCGGGCCTTGTTCAGGCTCGGCAGGAGGATCGAGATCAGCAGTGCGATGATCCCGATGACGACGAGCAGTTCGACGAGCGTGAACGCGGCGAGGCGGTTGCGACGATTACGCATGCCCGAGTTCTCCGAAAAGCGGCGAGGGGTCCCCGAACCCGATGCGGACGATCCGGGTCGCGACGGCGGCCGGGCGGCCGCCCGATCGTGATACGCCGCCTCGATCGCGCTGTTGGCGCGCTCGTCGGTTGCGGCTCCGCCCGCGCCGGTGGCCACGTCTCGTCCCGTGGACCGGCACCGGTGCCACGCCGGCTGGAAGCACAACGGGCCCCGCACGACCATCGTGCGGGGCCCGCCGTTATTCCCGCCGCGCGTGCCGGCCGGCATCCAGTCCGTGTGCTCTGGGTCACAGCCCGGTCGAGGGGAGCAGGACGGCGTCGCCGGTCTTGTCCGGCCGGTCGGGCCAGCCTTGGTCGCCGCCGGCGTTCCCGTAGGCCGTTCCTAGGTTGGTGAAGAGGTTGTCCCGCCACGGCTTGCCCGGGACGGTGGGGCCGCAGAACGGGGTGGTCTGCCACTCGACGTGGCCGTCGACGTAGGAGACCTGCATGCCCTCGTTCCCGTGGTTGTTCGACAACCCGCGGGCCATCAACTTCTTCGCGTCGTCGAACTTCACGTTTCGGATGTCCGTCTTCCCGCCCTCGACGAAGCTACCGGTCGCCGACTGACCGCTACCCGGGTTCATGTCCGACGCGATCGGCCACTCGGGCGTGCTGGACGAGTTGCACTTCCATCCGTCGCGGTCAGCAGTGATGTTCGGAAACAGAGAGATGTAGCTGTACGACGACCACTTGCCGACCGTCTTCGGGAAGTTCGAGTAGTCCTGAATCGACTGGCCCGACCCGCCGCTGGCATATACCCGTTGGGCGTCGGTGCTCGGGCAGTTCAGGATCTCGCCGGTCAGGCCGCTGCTCTTCAAGAGCAGGAAAAGCGACGCGGGCGTGTTGTTGATGCCGACCGGCCCGCTCGGGTTACTGATGCTGAACGAGTTCGGGGTCGGCGAGCTGTCCACGCCCCCCTTGACGTTGTTGCCGGCGCCGCCCGTGTCGGACGGGTCCCAGTACGTGCGGGGGAACTTTCCCTTGTTCTCGCCCGCGTACATGAGGCCCGCCATCGCGATCTGCCGCAGGTTGCTCGCGCACTTGATCCGGTTTGCCTGCTCGCGGGCCCGGTTCAAGCTCGGCAGCAAGATAGAGATCAATAATGCGATAATACCAATTACGACCAATAGCTCGACGAGCGTGAACGCTTTGCGGTGCGGGGAGCGCGAGCGCATGAACCGATACCCTCCAAACTGTTACGGAATATTGACGCGGGTTGGTGTCCGCGCGAACGTAGGTGTTGAACGTCAGAGTCAGATGGACCGGGCGGGGGTCATACATCCGCCAGGCTACATGCCTTCCTACTTGGGGGAATACCCGATCGTTGAAGTGACCGCCGAATTAGTGAACTTTCACCTGCCGTAGCGTCGCCGTTGCCGGCAAGGCGCGTTTCAGGTGGGCCGGGTGAGGTGAAAGCGGAAGGTCGAGCCAGTGGCGGACAAGCCAAGCTGCCCTTGGCGAAGTTGGGATACTTCACGGATACGACGACCCGCCGCGGCAGAGCTCGCTTTGGGGCGTCATTACGCCGCACCAGTGAGATGTGGGTAGGACCGACTTCCGGGATTGCCGCGGGTCGCGGTCACCGGCTCGACATTTGCTCGGTAGTACCCGCAGCCCGATGCGGGATCGGTCAAGCCGGCGCGGGTAGAACTGGGAACGGACTTTACTGAAGAGGAATCACTATGAGCACTCCCCGTTATGTCGCGGTAAAGGTCGGCGACGACTACGAGTTGCGGCGGGTGGATGCTGAGTACTGCAACCGCACCGGGACTTGCGCCGCCGCCGGGTTCCTGATCGGCGTGCTCGGCTTGAGCCGCAAGTCGTTCCGCGGGCTGCTGGTGGCGGCCGGCGGGTTCGGGATGACCTACTACGGGATGACCGGCCGGGACCCGCTGGCGGCGCTCCGCAAGGGCGTTGGCAAGTGGGCCCCGCAGGGCAGCCCGTCGCACCAGCACGACGAGGGGCACTTGGTGAGCCAGCAGCCGGAGGACGGGGTCGACGAGGCGTCGATGGAGTCGTTCCCGGCCAGCGACGTGCCGGCCCGGCACGCGACGACGAGCGTGTGACGGACGTCGCTTTCCCGCCATCGCTCACCTCGTCGCCAGGCACCCGCCGTGATACGTGGCCGGGCCGGCGCCGTGGGAGGCGAACGACGCGCCGTTCGGGAATCGGGCGAGCGCCCGGGGTCGGCGTAGTGCAGGCCACGCCGGCCCCGGGGCCTCGTCAGAGGAAAGGGCCATTCATGACCGCGTCTGACAAACCGATCGTGCCGCCGGCCTCGACCACCACCCCCAACGTGGCGCTGGCGGCGTCGCCCGTCCCGACGGCCGCCCTCGCGTCCGACGACCCGGTGCTGACGGCCGTCATCGACGCCGTCGAGCACAACCCGGACTTCCACCTGGCCGTCACGCTGTACGTCGGCGGGGTGCTCGTGTCGGGGGAAATGGTGAGCGACCGGGAGTACCTAGCCGGCGTCGGGCGGGCGTTCGCGGCCGCCGGGGAAAACCGCCCGGCCGCCTACGCGACCCAGCTCGGGCACGCGATGGCCGCGGCCGCCGGGCGTGCGAGCACGCAGGTCCGGACGCACCGGTTCGTCAACCTCAAGAACGTCCGCGTGCTCAGCCCCGGGTCCGCCCTGATGCCCAGCAACGGCTACTGGCGGGGGTCGGCCGCCGCCGTCAACGGGTATTCGTGGGGGCTGCTCACCTGAGTCGACGGTGCCTC
>JAQGHJ010000126.1 GCA_028288905.1 Phycisphaerales bacterium
GGCGGCGGCGGCACCCTTGCGGCTGGACATGTGCGAACTCCCTTTAAGGTCGGACTCGTGCGTGGCTCTGGTGACTGCCCGAGCGGACCGGCCGGCCTAATCGGCACGGGCGTCAAACGCCGCACGAGCGAACGGCCCTGCATCGGTGGCGGGAGTGGTCGGGTTGAAGGGTTTGCCGCACCTCGAAACCGAATCTGACGCGGTCCCGATAAAACGCCCCGCACCAGTCCCGATGGCCGCGGCGGGGGCGCCAGAGGGGTTTTTCGACCGCGACGATTGGTCGGGGAGGGCGCCGGCGGAGAATGATTACGGGGCACTTCGCCGAATGGGACCCCGCCGCCGCGGGGGCGGCCGGCCCCCGACCGCGGTTTCAGTCCTGCCGGCGGGAGCAGCGTTAGTTACCGGCCGAAGAGGGCTGCCCCGCCGTTTCAGTGCTGCCAGCCGGCGTCCGGGAATCGGGGCCGCCGTGGGCGTGCGGCGGCACGTCCGACTCGCGCCGGCGGCCGCCGGTTGGCCATGCCGTCAACGGACGACCAAGGCTCACCACAGGAACACACAAAGCGCTACTCCCGCTCGGAACTCCGGCAGCCGTTCCCAGTCCTTGAGGTGGCGGACAGAAGAAATGAAAGCCCGAGCCGCGGCGGACGGCGAGTAGCCGCCCGAACCGTTCCAAAGTGGCGACCGGGTCCCGGCCTGGCGTTGCGGGACGGCGCGATTGTGGTGCGGCCGTCCCGGCTGCACGCGGGCGGCGCGCCGGCATCCGGGGCCGGGGGACCTTCGGTCGCACCACCCGTGACGTGTGTGCTGGGGCCGCCCCTTCGGGGCGGGTGCTGGCGGGACGCACCACAATCACGTTGTCCCGCCACGTCGGCTCGGCGACCGCTCTACGTGCGGACGACGCGGGTCGCCGCGGGCGCGGAGTCACCGCGAACGACGACAACGTCAGCGGGGACGCGGCCAGCGGGCACGCAACAAAGTCCTTCGCTCCGCAAAGCCGCCCGCGTCGGCGCACACCGGGCGGGTCCGCGCACTGTTCGATGCCGTCCTGGCAACCCCCGCCAGATCTGTACGGCACAACACTACAGTCCGCTATTTTTGCCGCGTCGCCCGCCTGGTTCTTTCACCACGCCCGTAGTGGCATGCGTAACACGGTGACACCCGTGCGGCCGCCGGAGCACCGGCGGGCCACGCATTCTCGGACTCCGAGGAATCCATCGACCCGCCCCAATGTCAGAACCGCCTGTGACCGAAGAGAAGGCCGACGCGGGAACCGAAAACGGGGCGGCCCGATGTAGGGGGAACTTGACTGCCGCCAGACCGCCCCACCGCACACGGGAGGCTCGCCTTGAACACCCGACCGATCGCTGATCCGCCGAACGTCGCGCCGCCCGCCTCCGGGGCTGTCAGCTGCGCCGCCGCCGCCGGCAAGTACCTCACGTTCGCGCTGGGGGCCGAGGAGTACGGGCTCGGCATCCTGACCGTCCGCGAGATCATCGGGTACATGGACGTGACGGCTGTCCCCCGCACCCCGCCGCACGTCCGCGGGGTGATCAACCTCCGCGGGCAGGTGATCCCGGTCGTCGACCTGCGGGCCCGGTTCAGCATGCCGCCGGCCGCCCGGACCGACCAGACCTGCATCGTCGTCGCCGAGGTCGGCGGCGGGGCCGGCGGGCGGGCGGTGAACACCGGGGTGATCGTCGACCGGGTGTGCGAGGTGCTGACGATCCCGGCCGACCGGATCGAGGACGCGCCGTCGTTCGGGGCGGCGGCCGCCGACGCGGCGTTCGTCCGCGGGGTCGCCAAGGTCGGGGACCGGGTCAAGATCCTGCTCGACATCGACCGGGTGCTCGCCAAGGACGACGTCGAATGGTCGCCCGCCCGGGTCGACGCCCCCGCCGCCGAGGCGACGGCAGTAGCGGCGTAGCCTGCCGCTTCCCTCACGAAAACGCATTCTCACCAACACGCTCTCACGACACACCTTCCAGGGGTACGCACATGAAACTGGGTCACAAAATCGGGTTCGGGTTCGGGGCCGTCGTCGCGCTGACCGTGGCGGTCGGGGCGGTCGGGCTGGTCCAGATGCGGTCCGCCACCCGCGATGCCGAGGCGCTGTCTAACAAGTACGTCCCGGAAGCGGACGTCGCGTCCGACATCGAGTCGGCGCTGGCCCCGATGAACCTGAACGCCCGGTCGTTCGGGTTCACCGGCGACGCCAAGTACCTCGAGGCCGCCCGCAAGCACGCGGCCGACCTGAAGGTCGCGCTCGGCGAGGCGGCCGCCCTGGCCGGCCGCTTCCCGGAGCTGACGAAGCTGCGGGACGAGGCCGCGACGGCCCAGGCGGCCCAGGCGACGTACGTCGGGCTGCTGGACGAGACGGCCGCCGCCGACGCCGCCGCCGACGCCGCCCGCGGCAAGATGAACGCGGCCGCCGCGGCCCTCACCGCAGACCTGACCTCGGTCGCCACGCACCAGGTCGAGCGGATGGGGACCGACGTCCAGGCCGGGCTGGACAAGCCCGCCCTGCTCGAGCGGCGGGACAAGATAGCCCTCGTGGCCGAGCTGCGGGCGA
>JAQGHJ010000132.1 GCA_028288905.1 Phycisphaerales bacterium
TCGCCCGCAGCACCTCGAACCCGTCCATGCCGGGCATCGCGATGTCCAGCAGGACCAAGTCCGTCCCCCGGCCGCGCAGGTGGTCCAACGCCTCCGGCCCGTCGCCCGCGCCGTCGGCCTCGTACCCCGACATCCGCAGGAGCCGGACCACCACGCGGCAGGTGTCGAGGTAGTCGTCGACCACCAGTATGCTCGGCATCCGTGCCTCGCGGGTAAGACGGTAGTGTGGCGAACCCGACCCGCGCCCGGCCGGGCGTTCGGGGCGGTGCATTTCGTTGCCTTCGACGGGGTCGAGAACATAATTCGCCGGACGAACGAAGAAAAGGAGCCTGCTTTGGATTCGGACAACCCCGCGTACGACGTGCTCGCCTCCGGCGCCTTCCCCCGCGTGGCGGACGTCGTCCGCGCGCGGGCCGAGGCGATCCTGCGCCGCTGGGAGGAGATGGTGCGGCGGATCGTCCCGCGCGCCGAGGAGCTGACCCTCGACCAACTGCGGAACAGCGTGCCCAAGATCATCAGGCACATCGGCCGGTTGCTGGAGTCGCCCCACCCGAAGCCCACCGAGATCATGACCGAGGCGTCGAAGGAGCACGGGGCGACCCGGTTCCACCAGCACTACAACGTAGACGAGTTGATCCTGGAAAACCGCCTCCTCCGGCGGGCCGTCATCGAGGAGGTGTGGGAGGGGCTGGGCGGCATGGACCGGGACGCGATGGTCGGGCTGGACATGGCCCTCGACATCAACCTGCAACAGGGCGTCTCGGCGTTCATCGAGCACCAGAAGGCCCAGATCAGGGCGGCGTCCGAGATCGAGGCCAGGTACGTGAGGTTCCTGTCCTACGACCTCCGCACCCACCTGAACCAAGCGAGCCTCGTGATCGAGATGTTCGGCCGCAAGTTGCGGGACGCCCCGGAGTACGCCGAGGGCCGGGAGGACTTGGGTTCGGTGCAGCGGTCGATCCACCGGACGACGGAGGGAATGGACCGACTGTTACAGGCGGAACGGCTGCGGCGGGACACGTTCGAGCCGAAGGCCGAACGGGTCGACCTGCGGCGGCTGGCGACGGAGGTCGTCCGGCGGTTCAGCCACGAGGCGGACGGCAAGGGGGTCGGGCTGGTCGCGGACGTGCCCGACTGGGCCGTCATCGACAGCGACCGCGACCTGATCGCCCTCGCGTTGCAGAACCTCGTCGCCAACGCGGTGAAGTACAGCACCGAGGGGGAGGTGCGGATCGCCGTGGCGCCGTGGAAGAACCGGGAGAAGGACGGGGTGGCGATCTCCGTGTCCGACCACGGGCCGGGGATCGAGGCCGGGCGGGTGGCGGGCCTGTTCGACGCGTTAGTGCGGGGCGGGACGCAGGGGCAGCCGGGGGAGGGGCTAGGCTTGGCGATGGCCTCGCAGGCGGCGAAGTCGCTGGGGGGCCGGCTGGAGGTCGAGTCGACGCCGGGCGTCGGGTCCACCTTCCGGCTGCTGGTGTCGGGCAGCCGGTGCGGCGTCGGCCCCGAGGAGTGAACGGGCGTGCCGGACGTGAGGCGTCGGAGCGCACCACCCTCCGAACCATTCCGCCCCGTGCTCCTCGCCGTCGAAAGATAGGAGTACGGCGGGCGAACGGTGGGTCTGGGGTGGTCGCGGCGTCAGGCGTGGGGGTGTCGGCGGACCGACGCGAGCCGTCGGAGCGGCCTGAAGATCGCCATCGTACTTCTGACCAGCGGTGGCGGGCGGGACGCTGTCTCCCGCCCGCGGGTGCGCGGAGAGACCCTCCCAAAGGCAGGTCGAGCACGTCCGGACGACTTACTCACGGCCCGAACGCCTCGCGAGCGGGGCGACGGTGGCGACCAGCTCGGCCGAACCAAGGTCTGGGGGCACCTCGCTCACGGCCGTGCCGAGAAAGACGGCCGGACTCCCGCCGGCGGGTTGCCGGCTTGACTCTATAGTAAGGTACGGAGTCTACACTGTGGTTGATGAGGGAGGTCGTCATAAAGCCGTTGACCATCGGGCAGCTGGCCCACCGAGCGGGGGTCGGGGTCGAGACCATCCGGTTCTACGAGCGGGAGGGGCTGCTGGCCGAGCCGCAGCGCCGGGCGTCCGGCTACCGCCAGTACGGCGAGGACGTCGTCGCCCGCCTGCGGTTCATCCGCCGGGCGAAGGAACTCGGCTTCACGCTCAAGGAGGTCGCCGAACTCCTGTCCCTCCGGCTCGACCCGGACACGACCCCGGCCGACGTGAAGCGGCGGGCCGAGGCGAAGCTGGCGGACATCGAGGCGAAGGTCAGGACGCTGCGGCGGATGCACAAGGCCCTGTCCAAGGTGACGGCCGCGTGCGGCGGGCACGGGAAGATCGGCGACTGCCCCATCCTCGACGCCCTCGAACGCGAAGCGGACCCCTGCGCCCACGAGGAACATGAGGAAAGCGGACGCGGGGACGCGGGGGCCGACGCGACGAGTCGAAAGGGAACGCCCGGCGTGTCCCCGGGCGAACAACGTAAAGCTCGCGACCGGCGGGCGGGAAAGGACAACGTCATGGAGAAAGTCAAGCTGGACGTGCGGGGGATGTCGTGCGGCGGCTGCGTCCGTCACGTCACCCAAGCCCTCGCGGCCGTCCCCGGCACCTGCGTCGGGGAGGTGAAGATCGGGTTGGCGACCGTTGAGATCGACCCGCAGGCGACGTCGAGGGAGGCGTTGTTCGCGGCGGTCCGGAAGGCGGGCTTCGAGGCCAGCGAGGCGGTCGCTCCCGCGTAGTCCTCGTGGACGGTGCGTGGGACGAG
>JAQGHJ010000142.1 GCA_028288905.1 Phycisphaerales bacterium
TAGGGTGCCCGCCACGCCAAACGCCAGCGGGCCGCTCGGATGAGCGGCCCGCTGGCGAACGTCAGTCCGTTGCTTCCGATGTCGAGCCCCCGAAGGGAGAGGGAGAGGCCCGGTCGGGCGTTCGGGACGCCATCGCGGGCGAGTCCGGCGGGCGGCACAGCCGGCCTACGGGACCGTGGTCGGCGGCACCACGACGCCCAGGTGCCGCAGGATCAGTCCGAACACGTCCGTCGCCGCCACCTCGCCGGCCATCCCTGCGCCGCTGCCGCCGCCGCCGACTGGTGTCGGCAGCAACTCCGCCTGCCGCGTCATCACCAGCGGCCCGACGTTCGGCGACGCCGGCGGGCGGCCGTGGCTGCCCTTCACCAGCGTCGGGTCCGTCGGGATCACCTTCATCTGCGTCCGAAAGCCAAGCTTCTTCCGCAGCAGCGTCCAGGCGATCCGGCCCTTCACCATCGACAGGCCCGGGTCCAGGAACAGCTCGACCGGGTCGTACCCCGGCTTGCGGTGGATGTCGACCGCCCGGGCGAAGTCTGGCTCGCGGGCGTCGTCCAGCCAGTAGTAGTACGTGAACCACGCCCCCGGTGCCGCAACCGCCACCAACTCGCCGGACCGCTCGTGGTCCAGCCCGGCCGCCCGCTTGCCGTCGGCGTCGAGCACCCGCTCGATCCCGTCGACCGTCTCCAGCAGCGCCTTCACCTCCGGCACTCGGGCCGGGTCGTTCACGTACACGTGGGCGACCTGGTGGTCGGCCGCGGCGAACGCGGCGCACTGGCCCGGGTCAAGCAGTTCCCGCCCGAGCTCCTCCCGCACGGCGATCAGCCCGGCCCGCCGCAACACGCGGTTGATGTCGACCGGCTTGCTCACCGGCTCGATCCCGTACTCCGACAGCACCACCACCCGCGCGCCCCGCCCCTCGAAGTGATCGATCAGCTTCCCGCATACCGCGTCGAGCTCACGCAGGTCCTTGGCGGCCTTCTCCGGGTCAGGGCCGACCTTTTGCAGCACGTAGTCCAGGTGCGGCAGGTAGACGAGGGACAGGGTGGGGTCGTACGCGCGGTCGACGCGAACGGCGGCTTCGGCGATCCACTCGGTCACCTTGACGCTGGTGGCCGGACCCCAGAAGTGGAACAGCGGGAACTGCCCGAGCTCGCGCTGGAGCTCGTCGCGGAGGCGGGGCGGGTTCGTCCAGACGTCCGGCAGCTTGCGGCCGTCGGCCGGGTACATCGGGCGGGGCGTAACGGTGTAGTCGGACCCGGAGTACATCGCGTACCACCAGAACAGGTTCGCGCAGGTGAACTTCGGGTCGGCCGCCCTGGCGACGTCCCAGATTTTCGGGCGTTGGACGAGCCGGTTCGACTGCCGCCAGAACTTCACCTCCAGCTCGTCCCGGAACAGCCAACCGTTGGCGACGGCCCCGTGCCCGGCCGGTGGCGTGCCGGTCAAGTAGGTGGACTGAACGGTGGTGGTGACGGCCGGCAGCACGTGCCCGACCGGGGCGACCCGCCCGGCGTCGGCGAACGCCTTGAGCCGGGGCGTGTGGGGGCCGAGCAGGGCGGGCGTGAGGCCGACGGCGTTCAGGACGGCGGTCTTGTGAAGGGCGGGCACGGCGGGATTGAAGGGGCGGGGCGGGGCGGGGTCAAGGCGAGGGCCGGGCACTCGGGGCAGCCGTGCCGACGGCGGTCGGCCGCGGGCCCGGCCGTAACGCGTCCGAACGGCACGGGTTAAAATTGACGCTCGCGGTGGGCGACTGGTATCTTCGCCCCGTCGCGGCGGCGCGTCCCGGCGGAGGGCCGTCGCGACCGGGTCGGGTGCGTCCTCCCCCACCCCGGCCGCCGGCATCGGTACGCCGCCGGCGGCCGCGGCGCCATCCCCAGTCCCCAGGAGCGAAGCCCCCTTGAGCCAGACGACCTCCCCGCGACGTCCCCGTGTCTCGCCCCCGACCTCGCCCCGCGCCCGGTCGGCGTCGCCGCGAGTCGGGCGGTGGGCCGCCCTGGCTGTCGTCGCGGCCGCGGCGGTCGGGTCGGCCGCCGGGTGTGCGGAGAAGCCGATCGTCGACGTGGTCGGCCCGGTCCGGGCGATCGAGAGCCCCGGGTTCGCCCGGCTCTGGGCCACGTCCCTACAACTGGAGCCGAAGGACGAGGTCGCGTTCACGTTCGTCCGCGGGGACTGGCTGTTCGTGTACTCGAAGCTTGGCAAGGTGTACGCGATGCGGCGGGCGGACGGGCAGCCGGTGTTCGCCACGGCCGTCCCCGGCGGGACGTACCGGCTGTTCCCGCCGCTGGTGCTGAAGAACCAGATCGTGTTCCCGACGACGAACACGCTGGAGATCTACTCGTACGCCGGCGTGCACCAGCGGTCGCTGGACGTCGGGGCGGCGATCCGGGCCGAGTGCGTCGGGGACCGGTCCGACGTGTTCGTCCCGGTGGACTCGCCCGGGGTCGGGGCGTTGATCAAGCGGTACGACCTGAGCCGCCCGGAGATCAATGTCCCGATCTGGCAGCTCCAGGCCTGGGCCGGTGGGATCGCGTCCAGCCCGGCCCTGCAGGCCGAAATCGTGTACATGGCGGCCGACGTCGGGACCGTGTACGCGGTGGCCGGCGAGAACCGCGAGCCGATCTGGCCGCTCCCGGGGAACACGTTCGACGCCCGCAGCCGGGTCGTCGCCCCGCTGCGGGCGGACGACGTCGGGCTGTACGTGTCGACCGTCGAGGGCAAGCTGTACTGCCTCAACCGCACGAGCGGGGTGGTGAAGTGGCAGTACTTCGCCGGCGGCCCGCTCGAGGCCGGGCCGGTCGTGCTGGCCGATACCGTGTACGTCCCGGACCCGGCCCGCGGGTGGTCGGCCGTCGACAAGGTCGAGAACCCGGACGTCAAGACCCCGCAGTACAACCGGGCCGCCCGC
This sequence comes from Phycisphaerales bacterium, assembly GCA_028288905.1. Lineage (GTDB taxonomy): Bacteria > Planctomycetota > Phycisphaerae > Tepidisphaerales > Tepidisphaeraceae > Humisphaera. Next base: position 2,906 of record JAQGHJ010000142.1, read on the forward strand.
TGGTCGAACAAGGACGTCGCCCAGATCATCAGCCAGGACGACAAGTACACGTACGTCCGGACGGCCGACAACCACTTGGCCGCGCTGGACAAGCGGACCGGTGCCGTGCGGTTCCGCAGCGACCGGTCGGACTTCAACGCGTTCGCGACGAACCCGAAGGACGCGACGGTCTACACGGCCGGCCGGGCCGGGCGGGTGGTCGCCGTCCGGGCGGTCCTGCAGCCGGGCGCGACCGGCGAGGTCGTGATGCTCGACCAGGACCGCGCCCCGGAAGCGGTGGTGGCGGACGCCGTGCCGAGCGCGTCGGTCGGCGTGCGGTAGACCGTCGTGCGGTGGGGGCGCGGCCGACACGAGCGACGACTGCTCGATGCGCTCCCTTAGCCCCAGCCGGAAGGTTGGGGGTCGGCGCGAGGCGGCACCGAAGTTCAACCCCGCCCTCCCGGACGGGGCTACTGGAACGCCCCGCCAAGTTTCGGCAGCGCCCCCGCCCAAGTCGCTGCTCGCGCCGCCCGCCCTGCCCACGGGGCCCCTTCCGAATCGTGAGGTCGCCCGATGGTTCGCCTGGTGTCCGCCGTCCTCGTCCTCGTGCCGCTCCTGTCCGTGCTCCGCGTCACCTCCGCTTTTGGTGCCCCGGCGACCGGGCCTTCCGGCACCCCGGCGACCGCGCCGGCCACCCGCCCCGCCGTGGACCCGGCGTTGCTCACCCGTTACGCCGCCCGCACGCTCGCCAGCGCCGCCGTGCCGGGCGGGTCGCTGAACTACCGGCTTCTGGTGCCCGACGGGTACGACCCGATGGCGGCAGCGGCGTACCCGCTGCTCCTGCAGCTCCACGGGGCGGGCGAGCGGGGGACGGACAACGCCCGGCAGCTCATCTGGGGCGGGGCGCAGCTGGCGACGAAGCTCCAGGCGGCCGGGCCGTGCTTCGTCGTCGCCCCGCAGTGCCCGCCGGGCAAGCAGTGGGTGAACACGCCGTGGGCGAAGGGGTCGTACTCGACGGCCGCCGTCCCGATCTCCGACGAGCTGAAGATGGCGATCGAGGCGGTCGAGAAGGCGGCCGTCGAGTTCAAGATCGACCGGTCCCGGATCTACGTCATGGGCCTGTCGATGGGCGGGTACGGGACGTGGGACGCGATCGCCCGCCGTCCCGACCTGTTCGCGGCGGCCGTGCCGATCTGCGGCGGCGGAGACCCGGCCGCGGCGGCGCGGCTCAAGGCGATCCCGATCAGGGTGTTTCACGGCGGGGCGGACCCGGTCGTCCCCCCGGCCGCCTCCCGCGACATGGCCGCCGCCCTGAAGGCGGCCGGGGCGACCGACGCGACGCTCACCTACACCGAGTTCCCGGGCGTGGCGCACAACGCCTGGACCCCCGCCTGGGAAACGCCGGGCCTGTTCGAATGGCTGCTCGCCCAGAAGCGCCGCTGAGTTACCGCGGGCACGGCAGCCCGCCTTCCGCCCCTCGCACCCCCTTCGTCGGCACCACCACCAGCCACGCCATTGCCATCGGTGCCCCGCGCGCGCACACCCGGTACAGGGGCGTGGCAACCTTTAGCCCGCCTGCGCATAGTTCCTGCTAGGAGGAGCAGCGGCCGACCCGACCGTCCGGGCCGCCAGGCTGCTCGGCCACCAACCCCCGCGTACCGGGGGAAAGGAACGGACCGCCATGCTCATCGAGAACCTGGAAACCCGTCGGCTCCTGTCCGTGTCGCTCGACCCGGCCTCGAAGCTGCTGACGATCAACGGCACGAACGACCCGGACGCGATCACGGTCACCGTCCAATCCGGCCAGTTGAAGGTGACGGACAACGGCGTCGTCACGACGTTCCCGCTGCCGGCCGTCAAGAAGCTAGCGGTCAACGCCAAGGCCGGGGCGGACGTGGTCACGCTCGCGCCGTCCGTCCTGCTCCCGTCGGCCATCGACACCGGCACCGGCGCCCCCGGCGGCCAGCCGGGGGACCAGGTACAGGGCGGCGGCGGGAACGACGTCATCTCCGTCAAGGGCGACTTCGAGACCGTGTCCGGCGGGGCCGGGGACGACGCACTGTACAACTACGGCGGGTTCAACCGCTTGTACGGCGAGGCCGGGAACGACACGCTTGCCGGCCGGGGCCCGAGCACGATCAGCTCCGAGAGCGGGTACAACGGCGGGGCCGGCGTCGACACGCTCGACTTCAGCGCCGCCACCACCGGGCTCGTCATGCGGAACGGCACGTTTGGGTATTACTTCAAGGGCCCGAGCGGGCCGCCGATCGTCAGCGGCGACGCGGCCGACTCCGCCACCTCGTTCGAGAACTTCTACGGCGGGGCGGGCGCGGATTACCTCTACGGCACCGACGGGAACAACATCCTCAAGGGCAACGGCGGCAACGACTACCTCGGCGGCGGCGGCGGGGCCGACTTCCTGTACGGCGGGGCCGGCCAGAACGCCCTGTTCGGGAACGACGGGAACGACACGTTCTACACCAAGAACGGAATCAAGGACTACCTCGAGGGCGGAGCCGGCACCGACAAGGCGAATAAGGACGCGATCGACGTCCTGAACAGCGTCGAG
>JAQGHJ010000161.1 GCA_028288905.1 Phycisphaerales bacterium
GTCGACGCTCACGCGTTCGACCTGCTGATCAGCGACATCGGGCTCCCGGACGGGACGGGGCTCGACCTGATGCGGCAGATCCGGGGCCGGACCGCCCTGAGGGGGATCGTGCTCAGCGGGTTCGGCAGCGAGGAGGACGTCCGCCGCAGCCGCGACGCCGGGTTCGACGACCACCTGACCAAGCCGGTGAACCTCGACACGCTCCAGAACGCGATCGCCCGGGCGGCCGGGCGATAGCCCGTCCGGGCTGCGCGGCCGGTCAGGGGAACAGCCTTACGCAGCGGTACGACGCACTCCGAACGCACGATTCGTTGCTTCCCCACCGGCAGTGTCAGAATCGCGCCCGCTAGGCTCGCCGGCCCCCGCTCCGTCCGCTACCCTTTCGCCCGGCGCGACAAGAGGACACCCCATGAAAATGATGGCGCGATGGTGGCGGTTGGCGGCCGCGGCGTTGGCGGTCGGAACGCCCGTGGTTTCGGCTGTGCCTGCCGCGGCCGCAGACCCCGCTGCCGGCCCGGTCTACGACGTCGTCGTCTACGGCGGCACGTCTGCCGGCGTCGCCGCCGCCGCCCAGGCGCGGCGGATGGGCAAGACGGCCGTCATCGTCGAGCCGACCGACCGGCTCGGCGGGCTGTCGAGCGGCGGGCTCGGGCAGACGGACATCGGCAACAAGGCGGCCGTCGGCGGGATCAGCCGGGAGTTCTACCAGCGGATCGCTAGGCACTACCGCGACCCGGCCGCGTGGCGGTGGCAGAAGCCGCAGGAGTACAAAGACTCTGGCCAGACCCGCACCGACGCCGGCGAGGACGCCAAGTGGACGTTCGAGCCGTCCGTCGCCCTAAAGGTATTCAACGACATCATCCGCGAGCACGGCGTCCCCGTCGCCTACAAGGAACGGCTGGACCGCGGACCCGGAGGGGTGGCGAAGGACGGCGGGCGGATCGTGTCGATCCGGACCGAGTCCGGCAAGAGGTTCGCCGGGCGGGCGTTCGTCGACGCGACGTACGAGGGCGACCTGATGGCCGCCGCCGGCGTGAGCTACACCGTCGGCCGCGAGGCCAACAAGCAGTACAGCGAAACGTACAACGGCAACCAGACAATTAACGCCAAGGGCCACCAGCTCCGGCCCGGAGTCGACCCGTACGTGCGGAAGGGCGACCCGGCCAGCGGGCTGCTGCCGTTCATCGAGTCGGGCGGGCCCGGCGAGGACGGGGCCGGCGACAAGCGGGTGCAGGCGTACGCGTACCGCATGTGCCTGACCGACCACCCGGACAACCGCATCCCCTTCGTGAAGCCGGCTGGGTACGACGAGGCATGGTACGAGCTGCTGCTGCGGAATCTGGAGGCCGGGGAGACCGGCATGCCGTGGATCAACTCCACGATGCCGAACCGCAAGACGGACACGAACAACCGCACCGGCGTCTCGACCGACTTCATCGGCCAGAACTACGGCTACCCCGAGGGCTCCTACGCGGACCGGGCGAACATCGCGGCCCGGCACCTGCTGTGGCAGCAGGGGCTGATGTGGACGCTGGCGAACCACCCCCGCGTTCCGGAGAAGATGCGGGCCGAGTTCGCCCGCTGGGGCCTGTGCAAGGACGAGTTCACCGCCGGCGACGGATGGCAGGAGCAGCTGTACGTCCGCGAGGCGCGGCGGATGGTGTCGGACCTGATCATGACGCAGCACCACTGCCAGGGCCAAGAGGTCGTTGACGACGCCGTCGCCTTGGCCGCATACACGATGGACTCGCACAACGTGCGGCGGTACGTCGACGCCAAGGGGTTCGCCCGGAACGAGGGGAACATCGAGGTGCACGGGTTCCCGCCCTACCCGATCGGGTACCGGTCGATCGTTCCGAAGAGGTCGGAGGCGAGCAACCTTCTGGTGCCGGTCTGCCTGAGCGCGACGCACATCGCGTACGGCAGCATCCGGATGGAGCCGGTGTTCATGGTCCTCGGCCAGAGCGCCGCGACGGCCGCGTGCCTGGCGATCGACGGCGGGGTGGCGGTGCAGGACGTGCCGTACGCCAAGCTGCGGGACAAGCTGGCGGCGGACAAGCAGGTGCTGGCGTGGAAGGCCGGCGGCAAAACTGCGGGGGGATCGTCGTCGTCGAGGCCGGTTGACATCAACCCGAAAACGCTGCCCGGCGTGGTCGTCGACGACGAGCAGGCGGCGCTCGCCGGGGCGTGGGAAGCGGCGGCCTTCACCCACCCGTTCGTCGCGGCCGGGTACCGGCACGACGGCAACGCCCACAAGGGCGAGCTGTCGGCCCGGTACGAGGCGGCGGTCCCGGCGGCTGGGCGGTACGAGGTGCGGGTCGCCTACACCCGCAACGGGAACCGGGCGTCGAACGTACCGGTGACGGTGGCCCACGCCGGCGGCGAGACGACCGTGGCCGTCGACCAGCGGAAGGCCCCGGCGATCGACGGGGCCTGGGCGTCCGTCGGCACGTTCGCGTTCGCCGCCGGCCGCCCGGCAGTCGTCACCGTGAGCAACGCCGGGACGGACGGGTACGTCATCGTTGACGCCGTGCAGTTCGTGGCGGCGAAGTAGTGACGGCGGCCTAGAACGCCCGGGCGGTCTCCCCCGTCGCCCTCCGGTAGAGGGTGGGGTGAGGGCGGAGGTCGAATCGGCTTCGCGCTCACCAAGCCGTTGGCCCGATAGCGGGAGGCCCGTTCGACGCTCACCCTCACCCGCCGCGGCTGCGCCGCGACGACCTCTCCCGGAGGGAGAGGTGGGGAGTCGCTCGCCACGCCGCGACCGGCCCGTCCGTCCGTTTGCTTGTCCGTCTGTTCTCCCCCATTCGCCAACCCTACCCGCCGGAGCCCCGCCCCATGCCGCAGAAGCCTCGTCCCGCCGTCGCCTGGGCCTCCGCCGCCCTGTCGGCCGCCGCCGCGCTCGCCGCCCCGGCCGTCGTGTCGGCCGCCGATGCCCCGCC
>JAQGHJ010000185.1 GCA_028288905.1 Phycisphaerales bacterium
CGGCCCCGCACAGCTCCTCGCACACGAGGTCCCAATGTTTTGCCACGTAGGCGGTCACGGTCGTCACGCCGAGCGACTTGAGCTGGGCCACCATCTCCGGGGTCATCGCTTGTTCGTTCGCCGCGACCGGGGTCTCCTCCGCGACCTCCTCGTCCACCATCCGACCGCCCTTGCGCACCTTTTTTTTGGTCACCGTTTTGACCGAATATTTGCCGGCCTCTTCCGCGCCGATGAGGATGCGGAAGTCGGGCGAGGTCTTCTTGCCGAGCTGTGTGGCGACCTCGTCGAGCGGGTACGTCCTACGAGTTAGAGCCTCGATCTCCGCGCTGCTAGTCGTGGCGGTGAAATAGATTAGCCCCTTCATGCCCGGGACCGCGTCAAGCTTCACCCGGTAGTCGGGCAGGAAAAAGTCGTGGATGACGTCCTTGCTCGACAGGTGGATCTCGACCGGCCGGCCCTTGGGGACGTACACCGGGCGGTTGAGCGCCGCCTGGTAGTCGTCGTCCAGGCCGGCCGGGTCGGCGAAGTCCTTGCCGAGCGGGTTCTTGTTGGCGATGTACTCGTTCAGGAAGCCCCGCGCCTTGTCCGGCGGCAGGTAGGCCGGTCCCGGCACCTCGGCCGGGAACGGCGAGTCGGTGTCGCCCGGCGGCAGCAGCGGCCACTTCGGGTCGGTCGTCTTCGGGTAGACGAGGTACCTCCCGAGCCGGCCGTCGGCCCCCGGGTACACCACGTTCCACTTGAACTGCTCGCCCACGACCAGGATCTGGGCCCGGTTCTGGTCCGTCGCCTCCGGCGGGGAGCGGAACCGGTCCCACGCCACCTTCGTCCACAGCGCCAGCGACAGCAGCAGCACCGCCGGGACGAGCGTCCAGATCAGCTCCAGCCGCTTGTTGCCGTGGAAGAAGTGGGCCTTGGCCACCGTCGGGCGGTAACGGTACTTGATGCAGAACTTCAGCAGGTAATAGAAGACCGCGATGCCGACGAGCGAGGTGATGACGAAGATGACCGTGAACAGCAGATCGACCGCGCCGCCGTGGGCGGAGTAGTTCCTCGGCAGCCACCACCACCGCCACCCCTCGACCGCCTGCGCGAGCGGCACCGCGGGTGCCGCGGACGCCGGGGCGGCAGCGGCCGACAGCAGGGCCGCCGCCGCGACGGCCGCCCACTGGACGGGGCGGAAGGACACGCGAAGCCGGCGTGTGTTCACATGACTGGTTTCTTTCACCAACAACCCTCGGAACGGGTAGCGCAGCACGGGTGGGGGTTCCCGGGCGGCTTGAGACGTCGGCTGCCTGGGGTGCGCGACCGAGTCCCGTGGCACGGGTTTCCAACCCGTGGGAACGAGCCGGCGGCAAGGAGGACGGTTGTTCGCACCGTCCCAGCCACTCCGCACGGGTTGGAAACCCGTGCCACGGGGCTCGGTCGCCCTCCAACGGTCTTCTTATAGAGAGGGCGGCAGGCCCGCGTCAAAGGCGAGGCCCGCCGCCCATCATCCTTCGTGCGGTCGCGCCGCCCGCGTCGCACGCTGCGGCGGGCGTCGCTTCCGCCCCTTACTTCAGGGCGACGACCTTGGCGGCCTCGGCGGGCTTCGCGGCGTCATCCGCCTTGACCGTCTCGCCGGCCTTCAGGCCGCACTTGCTGCCGTCGGTGCAGCAGCTGGGGCCCTTCACCGTCGGCTCGGCCGACACGAGGACCGTGCCGTCGGTGGCGGTGGCGGCGGCGGCAGTCTTCGGCTTCACCTTGAAGTCGAACGTTCCCTTGCCGTCCTTCACCGTCACCTTGCCCGACCCGCAGTCCTTAAACTTCTCGTGCCACAGGGCGACTTCGTACTCCCCGTCCTTCAGCCCCTTCGTGTCGATCGAGAACACCCCGTCCTCGCCCGTCACCGAGTGGAACGGGTGGTCGAACACGGCGACCCACGCCGCCATCCACGGGTGCACGTCGCACTTGACCTTGAACGTCTCGGCCGCCTTCGTCGGGATCACGTCCTTCTGCCCCTTCACCGGCTGGGCGACGTTCTTCGGCGGGTTGTTCTCCGGCAGGCTGTGCACGTTGTGCAGGAACGGGTCGCTGTTGGCGGCCACCAGCTTCTGCCCGACCGTCACCGACACGACGTGCGGGACGTACATGCACCCCTGCTGGTCGAGCACGACCTCGTCCGCCGGGGCCGCCCCCTTCAGGTCCCCCTTGAGCGACACGACGACGTTCGCCAGCTCGCCGCCCTTGCCGACGACGACGGCCTCGTCCAGCACCGGCGCCTTGTGCAGCTTGCCGCAGTTGGGGTCCGTCCCGAGCCCGGCCACCGGCTTGCGGGCGGGGGCCGGGCCGTCGAACGTCACCTTGCCGGTCACCTCGGCGAACGCGGCCGTCGACAGGGCACAGGACAGGGCGAAGGCGGACAGGATCGAGCGCTTCATCTTCGGGCTCCTCAGCAGGGTGGGTGCGGCGGAGTCGGGACCCATCGCCCGCCCCGTCGAGTTTGTTCGGACCGGCTGTCTTACCGGCTGCGCCGGCAAGTCGCAACGGCGGCGTTCATCGACGGCCTAACCGTCGGGCGGACCGAGGTTTCGGCCGCCGCAGACGATACCCGCCGGCGGCCGTCACGTTGTCCCGTCCGCCCCTCGTCGCAGCCAACGGCGGCGCAGGTTATCGGCCGTCGGCGGGCGGGCTCAGGTCGTCGCGATCCGGGGCCGATACAGCCTTCCAGAGACGATGTCGGAGGTCCGCGTCGCGCTATTACAGCCGGCGACCGAAAGCCGCGGTCCGGCGAAGCCGCCGGCCCGACTCGTTTCCCGTCCCGCCCCGCGCCGCAATTCGAACCGAGGAGCCCGCCCGTGATCCATCATCGTTCCCTCGCCTGCCGGTTGGTCGCCTCGGGCCTGACGCTGGGCGGGCTGGTCGGTGCCGCCGGGTGCGGCGGGCCGTCGCACGCCGACGTCCGCCGCCCGGACCAGACGGCCGGGAACGACGAGAGCAAGCGGCTCGCCCCCCGCGACTCGTTTGAGGCCGGCAAGGAAGTGCCGATCTCGGCCGACACGTACTACGCGTCAGGCCAGTTCCTCGAGAGCCAGGACCGGCTCGACCCGGCGATGGACCAGTACCGCAAGGCCCTGAAGCTCGACCCGAAGCACCGCCAGACGCTGTACCAGGTCGGGATCGTGCTCGTGAAGCAGCGGAAGCTGACGGAGGCGATCGAGGCCTGGAACAAGTACGTGACCGTCACCGACGGCGACGCGACCGCGTACGCCAACCTCGGGTTCGCGTACGAGCTGGCCGGCCGGACGACCGACGCCGAGACGGCGTACGGCAAGGGCATCCGCCGCGAGCCGACGAACGCCGTCTGCCGGGTGAACTACGGCCTGATGCTCGCCCGCAAGGAGCGGTTCAACGAGGCGACGATGCAGCTCCAGACCGTGCTCAGCGAGGCGGACGTGAACTACAACCTCGCCAGCGTCTACGAGTCCCTCGGCCGCAAGGAACAGGCGAAAATCGCGTACCGCAAGGCACTGAAACTCGCCCCGAACTTCGCCGACGCCCAAGCCCGGCTCGACGCAATGGGGGAATAGGCAGAACGCGGTAGGCAGTAGCGAAGGCAGGGAGAGGGTATAGCGGTAGCCAACCCTATGTGTTGGAACAGCCCCGGGCGGAAGCCCGGGGTTCTTCATTTTGAGCCTGCGGTTCGGAATCCGCCGGGCTGGATGCCGGGCTCCTGCTCCGGGCTATTTGTTACGTTCAACCGGTGCCCTAAACTCGCGGCACCATGCCCCAGCACGACGTCGCGCTCTTCGTCACCTGTCTGACCGACCAGTTCTACCCGCACGTCGGCGTCGCGATCACGAAGATCCTCGAGCGGTTCGGCTGCCGGGTCCACTTCCCGCAGGCCCAGACCTGCTGCGGGCAGCCGTTCTTCAACAACGGGTACCACGACCAGACCCGCGACTTGGCGACGCGGTTCCTGGAGATCTTCGAGCCTTACCCGTACGTGGTGACGCCCAGCGGCTCCTGCGCGGCCATGGTCCGCGAGCAGTACGAGCAACTGCTCGGCAAGGACCCGGCGTGGGGCCCGGCCGTGCACCGGGTGGGTGCAAAGACGTACGAGTTCGTCGAGTTCCTCGACAAGGTGCTGAAGGTCGACTTCACGCAGTTCAACCTGCCGGCCCCCGAGCCGGTCACGTACCACTACACGTGCCACCTCCGCGGCATCGGGGTGAAGGACGAGGGGGTGAAGATGCTGCGGCAGATCGGGAACGTCGAGTTCCGGCAGATGGAGAAGACCGACCAGTGCTGCGGGTTCGGCGGGACGTTCGCGGTGAAGTACCCGGCGATCAGCGGGGCGATCGTCGAGGACAAGGCGGACTGCATCGCCGCCACGGGGGCGACCACGCTCGTGTGCAACGACGCCGGCTGCTCGATGAACATCAGCGGCATGTGCCACCGGCGGGGCGTGGACGTGAAGACGAAGCACATCGCCGAGCTGATGGCCGAGGCGATGAAGATCGACACCGCCGCTTGGTAGACAGCGGCGGTCCGCCCCGCGGATGGAACCCACCGCGGGGCCGGCGCGGCCGGCCGTCGTGCCGTTTGAGTGCGTCAGATAAATCATACCGCCAGCCCGTCCGCACCCGGCGTAACAGCTCGCCCTACGATCTTCGCAGTGTTGACCGGTAAGGGCGGTGCCACACCACGCGGAGCGACGGCGACGGGCGCGGCCCCGTCGATAAATCGATAATCATTCGTCGCCGCGGTGCTCGCCGTGTTATCTATGCCTCGGAATGCGTGCCGCCGGCCGAGCCGCGCGGCGGACGAGAGGTGAAGCCCGCCCCGACCCGGCGGGCCGTCGTGCCCCGTCCGACCCGCCGGGTCGAGCAACGCCCGCTGGCGCGGGCGACCGGCACGTCGACCACTCAGGGGTCGCGGACAACACCACCGGAGATCGCTATGGCAAAAGGCAAGGGTCACTCGCCCGTGAAGGCGGCAACGGCGGCGGCGGATTTCAAACCGCCGACGCGCAAGAGCAAGGCCGCCGCGGTTAAGGCCAAACGGAGCAACCTGTCGAAGGCGACGACCGCCGTCAGCGATATGGGCACCACGGCGGTCGAGGCCGTCAAGTCGCTGGCCCACGAGGGCGCGGAGCTTGTCTCGAAGGTGTTCGGCGGCAAGACGGCTCCCAAGGCCACCGCCAAGGGAAAGGCCAAGCCGACGGCGGCGAAGAAGGCCACCAAGGGCAAGGCGTCGGGCAAGTGACATCGGGCTCGTCCCCCGCCTCCGTCGCCTTCCGCGTCGGTGGCGGGACCCGCTCCATCCCGCGCCCGGCCGTGTCGACCACTCGGGTAACCTTCGCGGTTGCCTGACTCCCGTGCCTGCCGATTGCCCCCGGCGGGCCGCGTGCGCGGACAGACCGGGCGTGCCCGACGACGTTGCGTTCAACATGTTTGACACGGGGGCCGCGCGGGCGTCGCGGGCCGGTATAATGGTCCCCATGGCCCCGAGCCTGATCGAACCCAACCCGCGGCTTGCGAAGATCGTGCTCCCCGTCCTGCCGGCCGAGCCGGCGTTCGACTTTCACACCGAGAGCGTCGCCGCGGCCGGCAACGAGCAGCTCAAGGCGTCGATCAATAACGCGGTCCTCCGCCAGCACACGGCCCGGCAGCTGCGGGTGCTCGAACTGCCGGACGCGGACAAGCTCCGCGCGCTGGCCGGCGACATCAAACAGCACGCGCTCGACCACCTCGACTACTACCTCGAACAGCTCGTCACGAACGTCCGCAGGAACCGCGGGCACGTGCATTTCGCGGCCGACGCGGACGAGGCCCAGCGTGTGATCCTTCAGATCGCCCAGGACGCCGGCTGCAGCCGGGTCATCAAGAGCAAGTCGATGGTGAGCGAGGAGATCAACCTCGCGCACGTGATGGAGGCGGCCGGGCTGGACGTGGTCGAGACGGACCTCGGCGAGTTCATCGTCCAGATCGACCACGACAAGCCGAGCCACCTCGTCGCCCCGATCGTCCACAAGAACAAGGCGAGCATCGCCAAGCTGTTCAGCGAGTACTTCGGCACGCCGTACAACGACGACCCCAACGCCCTGTGCAACCAGGCCCGGGCGTACCTGCGAGACAAGTTTCGGGTGAGCGACTTGGGCATCACCGGCGGCAACTTCATGGTGGCCGAGACGGGCATCATCTGCTCGGTCGAGAACGAGGGGAACCAGCGGCAGAGCGTGAGCACGCCGCGGGTGATGATCGCGATGGTCGGGATCGAGAAGGTCGTCCCCCGGATGGCCGACCTGGCCGTCATGCTCAAGCTGCTGACGCGGAGCGCGACTGGCGCCCCGATCACGATTTACAACAACCTCTACGGCGGCCCCCGCGGCCCCGGCGAGAAGGACGGGCCCGAAGAGTTCCACCTCGTGCTCGTCGACAACGGCCGGACCGAGATCCTGGCGAGCGAGGAGTACCGCGAGACGCTGCGGTGCATCCGGTGCGGGGCCTGCCTGAACGCCTGCCCGATCTACCGCAAGATCGGCGGGCACGCGTACGGCAGCGTGTACCCGGGACCGATCGGCGCGCTGATCACGCCGCTGATGCAGGGGCTCGACAAGTACAAGGACCTGCCGCAGGCGTCGTCGCTCTGCGGGGCGTGCTACGAGGCGTGCCCGGTCAAGATCAACATCCCCAAGCACCTGATCAACCTGCGGCGGGACATCAACCGCACGCACCGCAACGGGTTCTTCGAGCGGATCGTCTACAAGACGTGGGCGTGGGGGCTGAAGTCGCCTTTCATCTACAGCGTCGTCAACGCGGTCCAGAAGTTCGAGCTGCGCCGCCGGGCGAAGAAGACCGGGTGGGTAAGCAAGCTGCCGGCCCCCGGTGGCGGCTGGACCCAGATTCGCGACCTGCCGGCGCCGGCGACCAAGACGTTCCACCAGATGTGGCGGAAGCGGCCAGCGCAGGACGAGTAGGCCGGACGGCCGCTCCCCGTGGCACGGGTTTCCAACCCGTGTACCCCGCCGCACGTTCCCAGTCCGCCTTCCGGACGCCGCTACAAAACGCTACCCGCCGCTACAAGAGCCGCGACGAACGACCATGCACGCCGACCCGCTCGCCCACCCCGTGATGACCCGCGTCCGCCAGGCCCTCGGCCGCCCGGGCGGGCCGGGGGCGTCACCGCCGATCCCGCCGGAAATCGACGAGTCGATCGCCCGGCTCGTCTACAGTGAGGTCGGGTTGCCGGAGCTGTTCGTGAGGCGGGCGAGCGAGATGAAGATGCTCGTCGAACGGGTGTCGGCCGACGACCTGCTCGACCGCCTCGTCGCGTTCCTGAAGGAGCACTCGCTGACGAACGCGATGCTGTCGGACACGCCGATCCTCACCCGCCTCAACGTCTGCGGCCACCTGCGGGCGCACGGCGTCGACGCCAAGCGCTGGGCCGACATGTCGGCCGACGATGCGTACGAGTTCGACTGCGGCATCACGGAGGTCGACTACGCCGTCGCCGAGACCGGCACGGTCGGCATCCGCCACCGCCCCGAGCACGGCCGGCTGCTGTCGCTCACGCCGTTCGTCCACGTAGCGATCGTCGAGCCCAAAACCTTCGTCCCCGACCTGATCGACCTGTTCGCCGCCCTGAAGCGGGACGGCATCGGCAGCGGGACTACGTTGATCTCGGGCCCGAGCAAGACGGCCGACATCGAGATGAACACGGTCACGGGCGTGCACGGGCCGAACATCGTCAAGGCATTCGTCTTGGGATGAAAAGGGAAGGTAGCCACGGATGAACACGGATGAACACAGATGGGAGAAGAGGGAGGTGGCGACGCACGCCCCTGTTCCTCTTTTTTCCCATCCGTGTTCATCTGTGTTCATCCGTGGCTAAAACGAGTTCACATCCAGCGGCCCTTACCGCGTCGGCCTGCTCGGGGTCGATGCCGGCGTCCGTCACCACGACATGGACCTGACTCAGGTCGCACAGCTTGGCCAGCGCCTGCTGGCCGAACTTCGTGCTGTCAGCCAACAGCACCACCTGCTGCACCTGCCGCATCATCTGTTGCTCCGCCTGGACGAGCAGCAGGTTCTGGTTGTAGACGGCCCCGTCGCGGACGCCGGCGCAGCTGAGGAACAACGTCGAGGCGTGGACGGTCCCCAGGAACGCTTCGACGTGCGGGCCGAGCAGCACGCCGTAGCGGGGGTAGACGAGCCCGCCGGTCAGGATCAGCTCGACGTTGTCGTCGTTCACGAACAGGTTGCCGATCGGTAGGCTGTTCGTGACGAGCTGCATCGGCCGGCCGACGAGCTCGCGGGCGAGGTAGTAGGTGGTCGTGCCACCGTCGACAAGCACGGTCTGTCCGGGCCGGACGAGGGTTGCGGCGGCCCGGGCGATGCGGACCTTCTCGTCCGCCCGGTACTCGGTCCGCTGGTCGAACGCGTACGGCCGGCCCGACGCGACGGCCGCCGTCGGCCGCTCGCCGGCCCACACGACCCCGCCGTGCGTCCGCTCGACGAGCCCGGCCTGCTCCAGCAGCTCGACGTCCCGGCGAACGGTCGACTGCGACACCTGCAGCTCGGACGCCAACGCGTCGAGCGTCGCCGTGCCGCGGGCGGCCAGCAGTGACTTGAGGCGGTTCTGGCGGTCGATGATGAGCATGAGGGCGGCGCGGCGGCTGAATGGTAGGGTCCCCACCGCGGACCGGTGCCCGTCCCCGACAGGACCGGGAGGTTAGCCCGCCCGGTCCCGCGCCAGGTCGGCTTGGATCTTCTGCCGGGCCGCCGCCACCTTCTGGGCCGGGGTCATCTGCGGGAAGTCCGGCGACCCGTCCGCCCGCCGCGGCACGCCACTCGCCGCCGGGGGGGTCGTCGCGCCTACGGCGGCGACCGGCCGGTCCAGGTTGACGACTGCCGCCCGGCCGACAACGGGACTGCCCGTTCGTCCACGCGGCTCGTTCCCGCCGCTCCCGCCACCGGAGAACGTCGGCCGGCGACCGGCGCCGCCCGGGCCAGCGCTGCCGCTGAACGTCACCCGCACCTTCGGCCGGTCCCCGTTACCGCCGGCCGACGCCGAACTGCCAGACGATCCCCGGCGGGCTGGTGACGGTGGGACGGCGGTCGGGGCAGGGCGGAGGGGGACCGCAGTTGTTCCAATCGGCTTCGCCTCCGCGAGCGGCTCGGCCGCCGGCACGCCGGCCGGCACGACCCCCGTGCTGCCGTCACCGGCGTAGCTCGTCGCGGTCGTCGTCAGCCGCGAATCCTCCGCCAGCGGGCGGATCGGCTTGATCCCGAGCTTTTGCAGCTCGCCGTGGTACGCCTTGGTCGCTTCCTCGGCCGTGATCTGCTCGTCCGCCAACAGCCGCAGGAACGACACGAACGTGAGCTGGTGCTCGCTGTTGTTGATCTTCCGGCCGAATAGGGCGGCCCGTGCCCCGTACTTCTTCGCCTCGGTCAGCAGCTTGAAGGCGTCGTAGGTCGTCCCGCTCGACCCGCCAAGGATGCCCGGGACGAGGTGGGGGTCGTATGCCGCCAGTTCCTCCATCGCCCGCGGCCCGTGGTAGACGAGCTTGAGAAACACCGGCCGGCCGGCCGCCGGCACGCCGGCCGGCACGACCCCCGTGCTGCCGTCACCGGCGTAGCTCG
>JAQGHJ010000199.1 GCA_028288905.1 Phycisphaerales bacterium
ACCTGTTCGGCGTCGTCTACGTGCTCGACGAGCCGTCCGCCGGGCTCCACCCGGCCGACACCGAAGCCCTGCTTGCCGCTTTGGATGGGCTCAAGGCCGCCGGCAACTCGCTGTTCGTCGTCGAGCACGAGCTCGACGTCATCCGGCACGCCGACTGGCTCGTCGACGTCGGGCCCGACGCCGGCGAGGGTGGCGGCCGCGTCCTGTACAGCGGCCCGCCGGCGGGCCTTGCGGACGTCGAGCTTTCCCGCACCCGACCGTACCTGTTCGACTACCGCGGCCCGCCTCGCCGCGACCCGCGGGCCCCGGCGGCGTGGCTCCGGCTGGCCGGGGTGACGCGGAACAACGTCCGCGGGCTGGACGTCGACTTCCCCGTCGGCGTGCTGACAACGGTTGCCGGCGTGTCCGGCTCCGGCAAGTCCACCCTCGTCAGCCAGGCGCTCGTCGAACTGGTCGCGGCCCGCCTCGGACACAACCTGTCGGACGAGGAGGCGGAGGTGGCGGACCTGGAACGCCCTCCGGAGGCGGCCACGGGCGGCCGGATTGCCAGCGGCATGGAGCGCGTGAAGCGGCTCGTCCGGGTCGACCAGAAGCCGATCGGCCGCACGCCGCGGTCCAACCTCGCCACCTACACCGGCCTGTTCGACCACGTCCGGTCGATCTTCGCCGCCACCCGGGCGGCCAAGGCGCGCAAGTACGACGCCGGCCGGTTCTCGTTCAACGTCGCCAAGGGCCGGTGCGACAACTGCCGGGGCGAGGGGTTCGTGTTCGTCGAGCTGCTGTTCCTGCCCAGCGTGTACGCGCCGTGCCCGGTCTGCCACGGGACCCGGTTCAACGCCGACACGCTGAAGGTCACGTACAGCGAGAAGAACATCGCCGAGGTGCTGGGCATGACGGTCGACGCGGCGTTCGACTTCTTCGCCGACGAGTCGGCGCTGCGGCGGTCGCTCGACGTGCTCCGACAGGTCGGTCTCGGGTACATCCGCCTCGGCCAGCCGGCGACGGAACTGTCCGGGGGCGAGGCGCAGCGGATCAAGCTGGCGACCGAACTCCAACGCCAGAGCCGGGGGGACACACTCTACGTGCTGGACGAGCCGACGACGGGCTTGCACCCGGCCGACGTGGAGAAGCTCGTCACCCAACTCGACGGGCTGGTCGAGGCCGGCAACACCGTCGTCGTCGTCGAGCACGACATGCGGGTGGTGGCCGGCAGCGACTGGGTGATCGACATCGGCCCGGGGGCCGGCGACGAGGGCGGACGGGTCGTGGCCGCCGGTCCGCCGGCCGTCATCGCCCGGACGGCCGGGAGCCGTACCGCCCCGCACCTCGCCCGGGTGATGGGATGACCGGCGGGTGCGGGCGATGCGCGTCGACTGCGCCGCGGCCGCTCTCGGCAGGGAACGTTATGCGAAAACCGCCGGGGCCGCGTCGGAAGACGCGGCCCCGGCGGCTGGACCATCCAATACCATCCCCGGCGACGCCGACGGTCAGGCCTTCTTCCCGCCCCCACCCCCGCTCTTCCCACCGGAAGTCGGCGGCGACACGGGCGGCACCGTCACGGGCGGCGGCGGGGAGACGACCGGCGGAGGAGAAACGGTGGTCTTTCCGCCGCCCCCGCTACCGCCGCCCCCACCGCTCGCGGAGCCGACCGTGACCGACAGGCTGCTCTTTAGCCCCGCGTTTGCCAGGTCGGCGAGCGTCAGCGTCTGGATGCCCGTTGAAGTCACCGTCACGTCGAAACTGTGCACCCCGGTGTCGGCGTCGCTGAACGTGAAGTCGGTCGGCAGGACGGCACTGGCGGCTGTGGACGCGAAGTGGACCTTACCGGAGTAGTCCTTCACCGTGTTGCCGAACGCGTCGAGCACCCGCACCTTCAGCGTGAAGGCCGACCCGCTCGTGATCGACGACGGGGTCTGGAACTGGAACTGCGACGCGGCCGCCCAGTTAACGTTCACGTTCGACTGGGTGCCGGTGATCGACGCGGCGGCCGCGTCGGTCGCCGACAGCGTGTTCTGGCCGTTGGCCGTCCGCATCGTGGCCAGGAATTGATGAGTGCCCGCGTCGGCCGGGGCGAACGCGTAGTCGGCCGGCAGGGTGGCCAGCGTGTCGCTGCTGGTGAAGTGGACGGTGCCGGCGTACGTCGGCGCGACGTTCCCGTACGCGTCCCGGGCGGTGACGGTGAACGTCTTGGCGTCCCCGGCGATCGCGTACGGAAACCCGCCGACGCTCAGGCTTGTCGCGGCCGCGGCGGACACGTCGATGCCGACCTCGGCCCCGGTCACGCCGGTGGAGCCGTCGGTCGCCCGCACCCACTGGGACCCGGCCGTCTTTAGCACGCCAGCGAACGCGTGCACGCCAGCGTCGGCCGAGGTGAAGGTGTACCCAGCCGGCAAGGCGGCCTGGTAGTCGGAGCTGCCGAAGTACACGGTGCCGCCGTAGTTCGTCGCCGGCCGGCCGAGCGTGTCGATCACCGTCACGGTGAAGGTCTGCGACGCGCCGGCCGTGGTGGCCGAGAGCCCGGTGACGTTGAAGTACGCGGCGACGGCCGGTGCCGCCTCGACCCCGAGGTCGACGCCGAACAACGACGGGTCGGTCACGTCCGTCGCCGTGATCGTCTGCGCCCCGACCGTCTTGAGCGTGACCGGGACGACCGCGCTGCCGTTGACCAGCGCCGTGTCCGCGGGGAGGACGGCCAGCGGGTCGGAACTGGTGAAGTGGACGGTGTTGGCGTACCCGCTGACCACGTTACCGTACGCGTCGCGGGCGGCGACGGTGACCGGGCGGGCGACCCCGACCGCCCCGGCCCCGCCGACCACGGTCAGCGTGGTAACGGCCGCGGGGGCGACCGAGACGTACTGGCCGCCCGACAAAAAGGCGGCGTCCCGGACCGCGAGGTAGACGTTACCGGCCGTCTTCGGGGTGACGGTGAACGTGTGCGTGCCGGCGTCGGCAGCGGTGAAGGTGTAGGTCGCCGGCAGGCCGGCCTGGGCGTCTGTGCTGCTGAAGGTCACGGTGCCGGCGTAGGCCGCCCCGACGCTCCCCAGCGCGTCCACGGCCGACACGGTGAAGGAGATCGGTGTCCCGGCCGTCGTCGCTGCCGGGGTGGTGACGGCCAGCCGGGTGACGAGCGGCGTCACCGTCACCTGGGCGGTCGTCGGGGCCATGTAGGGCGCGGAGACGGTCACCGTCGGGGTGCCGACGGTGCTCAGGGTCGTCGTTTTGGTGAACGTGTGCGTGCCGGCGTCGGCGGTCGTGAACGCGTACGCGAACCCCTCGGTCTTGCGGGCGGGGTCGTTGCTGTCGACGTACACGGTGCCGACGAACCCGGCGACCGGGTTGCCGTCGGCGTCGACGGCCGAAACGGTCATCGGCAGGTTGGCCCCGGCGACGACGGCCGGCGGCATCGAGACGGCGAACCCCACGGCCGTCGCGAGGTTGGCCCGGTCGTTGTTCGCGTTCGTCACGACCGCGACGGTCCCGACGTTCGTCGGGGCGACCAGGTCGGCCGCGCCGTCGCCGTTGAAGTCGTCGGACGCGGCGTAGCCGTTCGGGCCGGGCGTGGTCGCGTAGATGACCGGGGCATAGAAGCTGCCGTCGCCCCGGCCGAGCTGCACCTCGAACGAGTTCGACCCCTTCTCGGCGATGTCGGGCGACCCGTCGCCGTTGAAGTCCTCGACCTCCAGCTCGAACGGGGCCTCGGGCACCTGGTAGCTGACCGGGGCCTTGTACGTCCCATCCCCATTCCCGATCAGCACCGTGACGGCGCTGGACGTGTAGGAGTTGGCCACCGCAATGTCGTCGCTCCCGTCGTGGTCGAAGTCGCCGACGTCCATCGCGAACGGGGCCGAGAACGCGTTGTAGCTCTGCCCGGGCTCGAACGACCCGTCCCCGTGCCCGAGCAGGACGGTGACCGTCCCACCGCTCAGGACGTTCGGGGCGGCCAAGTCGGGCTTTCCATCCTTGTTGAAGTCGCCGGCGACGACCGCGTTCGGGGAAACCCCGGCCGCCAGGTACGTGGGCGCGGCGAACGTGCCGTCGCCCTTGCCGAGCAGCACGCTGAGCGTCCCAGTGGTGTTGGCGAACGCGACGTCGGCCCGGCCGTCCGCGTCGAAGTCTCGGACCGCCAACCCGTGTCCGCCCGTGCCGGCGGCCGTCGTTGTCGGTGCCCCGAACGTCCCGTCCCCGACGCCGGCCAGGACGCTGAGCGAGCCGTTCGACCCGCTGACAGCTAGGTCGGCCACGCCGTCGCCGGTGAAGTCGCCGGCGGCCACGTCGTACGCGTACGGGCCGGCCGCGAAGTCGATTTTCGGGCGGAACGACCCGTCCCCGTTGCCGAGCAGCACGCTGACGGTGCCGGCGGCCCCATAGTTGGCCGCGACGAGGTCGGCCTTCCCGTCGGCGTTGAAGTCGCCGGTCGTCATCCCGTGCGGGCTGGAACCGACCGGGTATGCGACCGGGGCGGTAAAGCTGTACAGCCTCCGGTCCTCCAGCCCCTCGACGGCCGATCGGACGGCGGCGAGCCCCCGCCGCTTGGCCGGTTCGGCAGAAGTAGATGTCGGGCGGATCGACCGACGGGACGCGCGACGAAGCAGTGCTGACAACATAAGCTGGGTCCTTCCGACTCGACCGGGGAGAGGACCCTTCGACGGGCGACGGTTTAAGTCGTCGACCCGGCGGGGGCGGGTCGTGGAGCGGGCCATTGCCCGTTCCGCCCGCGTTCCTCAACCGGGGTGCAAGATAGGAAGCCGGCCCGCGAAACGGCCGGCCCTGCAAACATTGCAGGGCCGGCCGGTAGGTGGGCTCAGTTGCGTTGGGAGCGAGGAAACTACGGGAGGTGGCTTCGGCGTGGCGTCACGTTCGTCCCCGAACCAGCCGTCACTGCTGGGCCGCTCGCGGAACGGCCCGCCTTACCAAGTCGTGAGGGTCGGAAGGCCGGAGCGAAGGGGGCCACTGATGGATCGGTAGACGGGTACCAGCGGCGGGTACCACTCGCCACGCCGATCATGGGAGGAGTCGGCCGCGGGTCACTTACCGCCGGGGTCGTCGGTCGGAAGGAGGACCGAGTCCTTGTCGTCGACCGGCAGGGCCAGCTCGCTGGTTACTCCGCCGTCACCCGTGCCGGCCGTGTAGATGTGGTCGCGGAAGCCGCCGACGCGGAACTCGCCCGCGTACGGGGTGGGCTGAAACTCGACGTGTGTGTCGGCGTAGAGCACGTTCTGGCCCGCGTTCCCGTGGTTGTTCGAGTTCGCGGCCGCCATCGCCGCCGGTGCGGCGGTGTGCGGCGGGGCGACGACGTTGTTCGCCGGGCGGGTGCCGCCGCGGGTGCCGGGGTTGATGTCGGCCATCACCGCGAACTCGGGCCCGAGCGACGCCGGCCGCCACTGTAGCGCCCCCGCCCCCGCGGTGCCGGCCGCGGGGGTGGGGTACGGCACGGCCAGCGAGTACGTCATCTGCTCGGGGATCGACTTCCAGTTGCTCGACTTCCGCGGGTCACCGGCGTACGGGGTGCCGGCCGTCGCCGGGCAGATGAACATCGCCGGCGACAGCTGCTGGTTCCGCATCAGCAGGAATAGGCTGGCGGGGACGTTGTTCTCCCCCACGTACCCGGACTTGCCGAACGTGCCGGGGACGAGGTAGCCGGCGTTGTCCAGCAGCAGTTGCTTCCGCTTCGGGTCGTATTCGGTCCGGGGGAAGCCGTGGTCCCGCTCGCCCATGCTGTACAGGTGTAGCGCGAGCCCGAGCTGGTGCAGGTTCACGTTGCACTTCAGCCGGGTCGCCTGCTCGCGGACCCGGCCGAGCGACGGGAGCAGGATCGACACGAGCAGGCCGACGATGCCGATGACCACAAGCAGTTCCACGAGCGTGAAGCCCGCCACGGCACGTCCCCAGCCGCCACGCCTGCCGGCACGTTTGGGCCCGCACCCGCTCGCGGCGGACGTGTGTGACGGGTACAGCGGCGTCATGGAACCAGCCCTTGTCTCTGATACTCGCCGAGACGGTAGTACAGCTTACGGATGCTGATCCCCAGCTCGGCCGCCGCCGCGGACCGGTTCCCGCCGTGCTTGTGCAGCACGCCGAGGATGTGCCGCTGTTCGATCTCCTCGAGCGCACCGCCTCCGGCCGCCGCAGGCGGCGGAACGGTCGGCTCGCCCGAACCCGCCTTCGGGGCGGGAGTCGACTCGAAGCTCAGCACCCGCTCCTCGGCCGCCGCACGATCCGCCACGACCTGCCCGCGCCCCCGCCTCCGCGCCCGGTCGAGGGCGACCTCCAAGCTGCCCAGGGCGCAAGGCTTGGTGAGAAACTCGACCACGTCAAGGTGGATCGCGGCCCGCGCCGCCTCCAGGTCGCCGAACCCCGTCAGGATGATGACCTGAAGGTCGTTGCCAAGCCGGCGCACCGACTCCAGAAACGCGATCCCGCCCTTCCCGGGCAGGTTCAGGTCCAGGATCAGGATGTCGAACCGCTGCTGAGCCATCGCCCGCGCACCGGCCTCGGCGGACGCGGTCAGCGTCGCGCGGAACCCCATCTCCTTCAGGGCCTCGCTCAGCATCGTGCGGACGCGGAGCTCGTCTTCGACGACGATGACCTCTCGGCCGGGGATGAGGTTCGGCACGACCGCGGGAGTAGACGGTGAACGGTCGGCTGCCACGGGGTTCCTCGCAACTCTACGGCGGAGCGTCACGCGAGGTTCAGGACGGGCGCGACGCCGGCGGCCGCCACCACGGCCGCCGCGGCCCGCCCGATCGCAGGCAGCCGGACGACGAACCGGCTGCCCCGGCCGACACCGGCACTCTCCGCTCGGATCCGCCCGCCGTGGTTCTCGACGATCGCATGGGTGATCGACAGCCCCAGCCCCGTCCCCGGCTCGCCAGCCCCCCGCTTGGCGGTGAAGAACGGCTCGAACACCTGTTCGAGCGTCTCCCGGCTCATCCCCTTGCCGTTGTCCTCGACCGACAGTTCAACCCAGTCGTCGAACCGCCGGCCGCCGATCCGCACCTCGCCCCCACCGCCGGTCGGGACGGCCTCCAGCGCGTTGATCGTCAGGTTCAGCAGGACCTGCTTCATCTCGGTCGGGTTGGCGACCACCTCCAGCGGTTCGGCCGGCTCGAACGCCACCACCACGCGCCGGTCGCGGTAGTTCCGCAGGCCCTTGGTCAACACGGCGACCTGGCGGGCGACGTCGTCCAAGGCCAGCGGGGCCCGCCCGTCCGTCCCGCCGCGGGCGAGCGACAGCAGCCGGGTCGTGATCTCCTTACAGCGGAACGCCTCGTCCCGGATGATCGTCTGGGCGTCGAGGGCGGCGGCCAGCGCTTCGGCCTCCGCCTCGGACCCCGGGCCGTCGGCGTCGGCCCCGGCTTCACCCAGCATCACCCGCCGCAGCCCCTTGCCCGCCAGCTCGGCGTACCCGGAAATGACGCTCAGCGGGTTGTTGATCTCGTGGGCCACCCCGGCCGCTAGAAATCCGACGCTCGCTAGCCGCTCGGACCGGACCAGCTCGCGGCTGCGGGCGATGACCTTCGCTTCTAGGTCGCGGTATAGGGCGGACAGATCGCGGGCCAGCCCGTTGAAGTGCCCGGCTAAGTCGCGGAACTCGCGGTCCCCGCGGGCCCGAACCTCCTCGCGGTAGTCTCGGGCGGCGCTACGTTGCATGTCGTCCCGCAGCCACAGCAGCGGGCGGACGAGCGACCGGTACTGCTTGACGAACACCGTCGCGGCGACGGCGGCGACGACGGACAACAGGACGTACGCGGCCGCCGCCCGGCGGGACGCCAGGGCCGCCGACGCGGCCGTGTGGTGGCGGGCGGCTCGGGCGGCCGTCGTCGTGGCGGCGGCGAGCGAC
>JAQGHJ010000233.1 GCA_028288905.1 Phycisphaerales bacterium
AAGCTCAAGGACCTGTACCAGCAGGGCGAGTTCGCCAGCGAGCAGCTCGTCACGCTCGTCGGGCCCCGCCAGCGGATCATCCCGAACGTCCGCATCCTCGGCCCGGTCCGGAACTACACGCAGGTCGAGCTGTCGTACACCGACGGCGTGTACCTCGGCGTCGACCTGCCGCTCCGCACGAGCGGCGACCACGCCGGCACGCCGGGCGTGACGATCCTCGGGCCGAAGGGGTCGATCACGCTCCAGCAGGGCGTGATCCGGGCCGAGCGACACGTGCACATGTCCACCGAGGACATGGCGTACTACGGCGTCCGCGACGGCGACTACCTGAAGCTGCGGATCGCCGGCCCGTGCGGGGCGACGTTCGACCGGGTCAAGGTCCGGTACCACCCGAAGGTCGTCCTCGAGGGGCACATCGACACCGACGAGGGCAACGCCTGCGACCTGGACTCGGCGACGCACATGGAACTGGTGAAGTAGATTAGTCAGTGGTCAGTCGCCCGTAGTCAGTAGTGGGCCGCTGGTCTTCGGTGTTCGTTCCGTACTACTACTGACAACGGACCACTGACAACTGACTCTGGAGCAAACATGGCCAGCGAAGCGCTCGGACTGCTCGAAGTGAAAGGTCTCGTCGCCCTGATGGAGGGGACGGACGCGATGCTGAAGTCGGCGAACGTCGAGATCATCGGCTGGGACAAGGCCGGGAGCGGGATGGTGACCGCGTTCGTCAAGGGCGACGTGGCGGCCGTGAAGGCGGCGATCGACTCCGGTGCCGAGGCCGCCGGCCGGGTCGGGACGGTCGTCGCCGTCCACGTGATCGCCCGCCCGCACGAGGAGCTGCAGGGCATGTACCCGAAGGCGAAGAAGCCGGCCGCCGCCCTCGCGGCCCCGGCCCCGAAGCCGGGCGACGCCGTGAAGAAGTAAGTCTCAAGTAGTCGTTTGTCCTTAGTCGTTCGTCCTTTGTCGCCGCCCCACGCGGGCCGCGCAAGGTCGACGACGAACGGAGGGCAAAGGACCAATGACCAAGGACAAACGACCATGCCAGAATACAACAGCACGTCCGGCCAAGCCCTCGGTTTGATCGAGACCAAGGGCTGGGTCCCGCTCGTCGAGGCGACGGACGCGATGACGAAGGCGGCGAACGTCGAGGTCGTCAAGACGATCCAGATCGGAGGCGCATTCGTGACGACGATCGTCCGGGGCGACGTCGGCAGCGTGAAGGCCGCCATCGACGCCGGCGCCGAAGCTGCCGGCCGGGTCGGCGAGGTGATCGCCGCCCACGTGATCGCCCGCCCCCACCCCGACCTCCTCGCCGGCTTCGGCGCCGGCGGCGGCGGGTCGAGCCTGTAAGGCTCCACAGAGGGGAAGAGTGGAAGAGGGAAATAGGCAGTAAGAGGCGACATCGGTCGCGTCGCTGCTGAAGGACCCATTATCACTGCCTACTTTCCCTCTTCTTCTCTTCCCCTCTGCCCCATGCGCGTCCTCGTCGCCAACCTCGGGTCGACCAGCTTCAAGTTCAAGCTCCTGGACATGTCCACGGGCGGGACGGAGGTCGCGCGCGGCGGGTACGAGCGGATCGGGCAGGCCGGCGGGGACTACGCCACGCACGGCGACGTGATCGACGTGATCCTGAAGACGTTGCCGGCCGCCCCGGACGCGGTCGGGTTCAAGGCCGTCCACGGCGGGCCGATCTCCGGGGCCGTCCGGGTGACCGACGACGTGATCGCGACGATGGAGCAGTTCTCCGACGTCGCCCCGGCCCACAACCCGCCGTACATCGCGGCCATGCGGGCGTTCGCCGCCAAGCTGCCGGGGTGCCCGCAGGTGGCGGCGTTCGAGACCGCGTTCCACCAGACGATTCCGGCCAGCCGGCAGGTGTACGCGATCCCGCACGAGTGGACCGAGACGCTCGGCGTCCGCCGGTACGGGTTCCACGGGGCGAGCCACCGGTACATCGGCACGCGGGTGCCGGAACTCGTCGGCGAGGGGCGGGCCCGGCGGGTCATCTCCTGCCACCTCGGCGGCAGCTCGTCCGTGTGCGCGATCCTGGACGGCAAGAGCGTGGCGAACAGCTTCGGCATGACGGCCCAGAGCGGCCTGCCGCAGAACAACCGGGTCGGCGACTTCGACACGTTCGCCCTGCTCAAGCTCCTCAAGACCGGGCTGACGCTGGACGAAATCTTCGCCAAGCTCGGCAAGGGCGGCGGGCTACTTGGCATGAGCGGCGTGTCGAACGACATGCGGGATATCGAGAAGGCCGCCGCCGAGGGTAACACTCGGGCGCGGCTGGCGATCGACGCATACGTCGAGGCCGTGCGGGGTTATGTCGGCCAGTACATGGTCGCCCTCGGCGGCGTCGACGTGCTCGCCTTCACCGGCGGCATCGGGGAGAACGGCTCGGCCATCCGCGCCGCCATCTGCCGCGACCTGGAGTGGGCCGGGCTGAAGCTCGACCCGCAGAAGAACGGCGTGCGGGCGAAGGAAGAGAAGATCAGCGCCAC
>JAQGHJ010000242.1 GCA_028288905.1 Phycisphaerales bacterium
ACGGGCTGAGTCGGGCAGTGTGGTCCGGGCGACCCAGACGTTCCGCCCGGCCTCCTTCGCCCCGCTGAAGTCGACGCCGTAGTAGGTGGACGGGTGAACCACGGAAGTAGGGGAACGGACTCGGGCCGGTTGCCCCGCAGGCACGGCGCAGGCCACCGCATCGCGTCGTTACAGTTCCCGCGCCGGGCGTCTGGCTACATTACGCCCGATAATATGCGGTGGAAGTGCCAGCGGCGCGGGAATCCGTTCGGGGAATGGCCGGGGCGACGACTTCGGACCGCCAGAAGCAACCGCCGCCGCCTGCCCGCGACGGAGTGTCGCCGACCGATAACGGGCGGACCCGCTGCCGGCCCGATCTACCGGCAGAGATGCCTAGTCCGCGGCCGACACTACCTGCTGATGCATGCGGAACTTCCCACCGCGGTCCCCACGGATTCGTCGCCCGCGACGGTCCTACCGGCCGGCCGGCCGCTCGACACGGGCCGACCCGCCGTGGCCGCCTCCGCCCCGAGCCTCGGTGCCCGCCGTGCCGGCTTTGTCCTGCTGGTCCTGCTGCTGTCGGCCGTCGCGGCAGCCAAGGCCGTTCTGTTCGACACGATGGACCCCGACTGCTTCTGGCACCTGAAGGTGGCCGAGCAGCTCTTGAGCGACGGGATCGGCCCGATCGTCGACCGGCTGTCGTTCGCGTCGCTCCAGTCCGCCTGGACGCCGTACTCGTGGTTGGCCGAGCTGGCGATGAAGGCGGTGTGGGACGCCGGCGGGTACCGGTTGGCCGTGGCGACGCAGGCGGCGATGCAGGCGGGGTTCGTGATCCTGATCGCGTGGGCGTGCCTCAAGGCCCGGCCGGCGCTACCGCCGCGTACCCGGTACCTGCCGCCAGTTGACCCGCGGGAGCGAAACGGCACTGGCCGGCGGTCGAGCTACCTATCGTCGGCGGTCGCGGCGGCCGGGGCAGGATTCGTGTCGCTGCCGTACTTGAGCTTCCGCCCGGTGACGGCCGCCCTGCTGCTGTTGGCCGTAGGTGTCGGGCTGATCGTCCGGGACCGGGCCCGTGGCGAGCGGACGCGGGCGGTGTGGCTTTGCCCGCTGCTGGCTGCGGTCGCCGTCAACCTGCACCTGTACGCGGCGCTGCTGCCGATCCTGTTCGCGGCGCTGCTGGTCGGGGCGGTGTGGGAGCGGTTCGCCGTGGCCGAACCCGCCGAGCGGGTCGAGGCGGACCGTCGGGCCGGCCGGTGCTTTCTCCTGTCCGCCGCGACGGCCGTTGGGTGCGCGTGCACGCCGATGCTGCCGGGCCTGGTGGCGACGGCCGTGCATTACACGGCGGCCGACCCGATGGTGGCCGGCGGGCACCTGGCCGAGATGCGACCGTTCTACACCGGCACGCTCGGGACCGCGTCTGCCGGGGTCGCCGGTTTCGGGTTGGTGCTCATCCTCGCCCGGTTCAATCGGTTCCGGGTCGGCGAGCGGCTGATGCTGGCCGTCGCGGTGCTGCTCCTGAGCCAGTGGGGCCGGTTCTCTACGGTATTCGCGATGATCGCCGCCCCAATGGTGGCGGTGGCGACGGCCGGGCTGTGCGACCACGCGCTCGGCCGCCGGCCGGTCCGGCTCGCGCTGGCGGTCGTACTCGCGGCGACGTGCGCCCGCGTCGGGTCGTCGTTCCCGACGGCCGGCGTCCCGCTATCCGCCTGGCTGAACCGCCACGGCCTCGACGCGCCCGGGTACCCGTCGGCCGCGGCCGAGTACGTGTCGGCGAACGTCGCCCCGCGGTCCGGGCGGCTCATCACGGAGTTCGCTTGGGGCGGGTACCTGGAGTGGGCCGTCGGCGACCGGTACCAGCTGTTCCTGGACGGCCGGACGCAGTTGTTCTCCCCCGAGTTCTGGCGGGCGACGTACCTGGCCGGGGCGGCCGACCGCGAGCGGTTCCTCGGGCAGGTCGAGGCCGACGCGGCCGTCCTGCCTGCCGGCCAAAGCGTGTTCCGCCACGCCCTGGTCAAGGCCGGCTGGCGGTCGGCGTGGCGGGACGACCGGTCCGAGGTCCTGCTCCCCCCCGCCCGCCCCGCCGTCGCCGCCAAGTCGGCCGCGACGAAGCCGTGGACGCTGGGTTCACTCCTGCCGGAGTAGCAGAGCGGAAGAGCGGAAGTAGGCAGTGAAAACGCGGGCGGCGGGACCGGTCAGTGCGACCGATCCCGCCGCCGTTTTCATTCCGACTGCCTACTTCCCCTCTTCTCTTCTTCCCCTCTGCCCTCAAGCCATCGCCATCGCGTAGTCGGCGACGTACTGCGGGACCGGGTAGTGCCGCATGAGGTGCTGGCGGAGTTGGCGGTCGGACGCGATGACGAAGTGGGCCGGCTCGCCGAACTTGCGGGTGACGAAGTTCACGCCCCGGACCAAGTTGTCGGCCGTCGTCGCGACGTGCACCGAGTCGTCGTCCCGGAACAACGGCAACAGGTGGAACTGCCACGCTTGGCGGGCAGTGATCAGCTTGAGGCAGGCCGGGTCGACCGCGACCGTCTCCAGGTCCGTCGCCCCGGTCCGGCTCACGTACTGCTGAGTCCAGGCGTCCTCTATCGCCCGCGGCTCTACCCCGTACAGCCGCTCGGCGAGGTCGCCGAACGGGCGGTGCGACGACCGTTGGACTTCGAGGATGTGCTTGACCTGCTCCCGGGTGAGAACGCCCTGCTCGACCAATAATTTGCCGATCGGAATCCCTGCCATGCGGCCTCCTCTGGCTCGTTCGATGACCCGGTCATCATCGAGCCGCGGGGGGGGCGACTTAACCAGATTGTGGGACGGGGCGGCGGGATCGGCGAGATTCTCGGACTGCGGGGTGGGCCGGAACGGGACCACGCTCCTCTTCCTTAGGAGTTAGAGGCCAACTCCGACGCTGCCCTACGGCGTGCTTCCTCCGCTCGCTCGGCACGGAACTGTTCGAGCGTCACTTTAGAGCCTGGCCAAGCCGCCGCGGTGGCGTCCATTCGATTCATCAGCACCCTCATGTCGCCCCCAGCCTCCTCCAACAGCTTTTCCCGGGTGCGACGGACCTCCGCGACGATAGGGTCGTCCATCATGGCGCGTTCCTCGGGTCGAGTAGGGATTCCAGGGTGACGATGAGTGGCGTCTCCCGGTTGAGTTTACGGTTGAGCCTCAACAGTTTCCGCACCGTTTCGGCATTGGCGATGTGCGCCATGTTCCAGGTAGCGAGGTAATCGACGCCAAACGCCACTGCGTAGGCAAGGTGCAACGCATCGACTCGCGCCCGGACCGGCAGGTGAAGCTCAGTAAAGTAGAGCTCCGCCAAGGCGTCTATTTCATTTGCCCTGGTCAGAACCGGGATTCCGGCGGCGGCATCCCGACGCTCCTTTGCCGCTTCCGGGTCGCCGTCGCTTATCTCCTCGATCACGGCCGGCGACACGAACAGCGCGTAGCGGAATCGGTCGTTGGCCCACCATCGCTGGGTCACTTGTTGGTGGCCGGCCACTACGGGGTCACGGTGCGGCCGCGAGGTGAGGTAACCGAAGATCGTCGTTTCAAGATAGACGGTATACATCGCGGCTTAGTCCCCGCTCTCCTGCACCGCCATGAACGCCTCCTGCGGGATGTCGACGGACCCGATCCGCTTCATCCGCTTCTTGCCTTCCTTCTGCTTGTCGAGCAGCTTCCGTTTGCGGCTGACGTCCCCCCCGTAGCACTTGGCCGTCACGTTCTTGCCGACGCTCTTGATCGTTTCCCGGGCGATGATCTTGCCGCCGATCGCGGCCTGGAGCGGGATCTCGAACAGGTGCTTGTCAATTTCGTCCTTCAGCCGCACGAGCAACCGTCGGCCGCGGGCCTCGGCGTGGTCCCGGTGCACAATCACGCTCAGCGCGTCGACCCTGTCCCCGTTGACGAGGATGTCCATCTTCACCAGCTGCCCGACCCGGAACCCGAGCAGGTCGAAGTCCATCGTCCCGTACCCCTTCGTCGCGCTCTTCAGGCGGTCGTAGAAGTCGTAGATCACCTCGGCCAGCGGCATCTCGTACGTCAGCATCACCCGGGTCGCCCCGATGTACTCGGTCCGCTTGTACGTCCCCCGCCGCTCCTCGCACAGCCGCATCATGTTCCCGACCGTGTCGGCCGGCAGGATCAGGTTCATGTTGATGTACGGCTCGCGGACCTCCTCGACGTGGTTCGGGTCCGGGAGCTGGCTCGGGGAGTCGATCTTGAACACGGTCCCGTCCGTCTTCTTGATCTCGTACGTCACGGTCGGGGCGGTCTGGATCACCTCGATCCGGAACTCCCGCTCGAGCCGCTCCTGGATGATCTCCATGTGCAGCAGCCCGAGGAACCCGCACCGGAACCCGAACCCCAGCGCGTCGTTGCTCTCGGGCTCGAAGCTGAACGAGCTGTCGTTCAGGCTCAGCCGGTCCATCGCGTCCCGCAGCTCGTCGTACTGCGTCTTCCCGGACGGGTAGAAGTCGCAGTACACCATCTGCAGGCTCGGCTTGTACCCGGGCAGCGCCTCGGCGGCCGGGGCGAGCGCGTCGGTGACCGTGTCGCCCACCCGCACGTCGTGCAGGTCCTTGATGGCGGCGACGATGAACCCGACCTCGCCGGTCCCGATCGACTCGACCTGCTTCGGCCGCGGCACGAGCTTGCCGAGGTCCGTGATCTGGTACTGCTTGTCGGTCCCCATGAACCGGATCTTCTGCCCCTTCCGGAGCGTGCCGTCGACGACCCGGACGTACGTGATGACGCCGCGGTAGTCGTCGTAGATGCTGTCGAAGATCAGGGCCCGGGCCGGGGCGGCCGGGTCACCCTTGGGGCCCGGGAGCTTGTCGCACAGAGCGGTGATCAGCTCGTCGATGCCGCGGCCCGTCTTGGCCGACACGAGGATCGCGTCCTCGGCCGGGAACCCGAGCACCTGTTCAATCTCCTCGGCCACCCGGGTCGCGTCGGCGCTGGGCAGGTCGATCTTGTTGATGACCGGGACGATCTCCAGCCCGACCTCGACGGCCGCGTACGCGTTGGCCACCGTCTGGGCCTGCACGCCCTGGGTGCTGTCGACGACGAGCAGCGCCCCCTCGCACGCCTGCAACGCCTTCTGCACCTCGTAGTGGAAGTCGACGTGCCCGGGCGTGTCGATGAAGTTCAGCATGAACTGCTCGGTCCGCCCGTCCGGGTAGGTGTGGTCGTGGAAGACGGTGACGGCCGACGCCTTGATCGTGATGCCCCGCTCCCGCTCCAGGTCCATGTCGTCGAGGATCTGGTTCTGGAACTCGCGCTCGGTGATCGCCCCGGCCCGCATGAGCAGCCGGTCGCTCAGCGTGCTCTTGCCGTGGTCGATGTGGGCGATGATCGAGAAGTTTCGGATCTGCATGAACTTGGGGGCTACGACCTGGGGCGCACGGGAAGAGGCCCGCCGGCGCGGCGGGAACGGTCCATTCTACGTGGCCGCCGGGGCGGCCACAAACGCGGCCTCGGGGGAGGTGGCACTCGGAGGCGGAGGATTGGCGTCCCGGGACGACCAGCGCGAGCGAGGGCGTCGCGGCACACGGGGCCGACGAAACTACATGTTGACGCGAGTGCTCCAGCCTGCGCGGCCCGCACGAGGGTCTGCGGGAGGGCAGAGCAGAGTCGCAGGATTAAATTTCTGAGGGAAATTCGGCGAGTTTAGGCACCGCTCGGGAGAGCCCTGACGCACCAGAGAATCGTTGGGTTTGGTTAGCACCGGCGGATACGATGCGTCTTGCACGCGGCAGCCCGGAGCCGCCCTCGCGTCCCCACCCCGGAACCATGCATCCGCACGACCCGACGACCTCGCCGCCCGACTACTCGCCGACCGCCGTCCGGCGGTACGGGGTGGCGGTGGTGCTGGCGGTGCTCGTGACCCTGATCCGGTTCGCGTTGCTGCCGCTGGTGAACGGCGGGGACGCCCCGTTCCTGCTGTTCTACGCGGCCGTCATGGCGGCCGGGTGGTACGGCGGGTTTCGCCCGGGCATGTTGACGACCGTGCTGTGCGCGGCCGTCGCGGCGTCGTTTTTCATGACGCCAGCGACGGACCCCGAAAACGAGACGTGGCAGGCCGCCCGGCTCGGCATCTTCGTCCTCGAGGGCGTGGTGA
>JAQGHJ010000261.1 GCA_028288905.1 Phycisphaerales bacterium
CCCGGGTCCGCCGCCCGCCGCCGCCGGCACGACGCCGGGCCGCCCGGCGGTGGCCGAGAACAGGTCGAACTCCGACGACAGCCGGCGGATCGCCCCGAGCCCGGTCCCGGGCGTGCTCCCGGTGGTGAACCCATCCTCCATCGCCCGCCGGACGTTGGCGATGCCCGGGCCGCGGTCGATCGCCAGCACCTCGACGCCGCCGACCGGCCCGCGGTCGAGCGGGCGGACGACCAGCTCCCCGCCCCGGCCGTGCCGCAGGACGTTGTTCGCGGCCTCGGTCAGGATCAACGCGAGCGCGCCGCGGGCCGTCTCGGTGAACCCGAGCCGATCGGACAGCGCGACGCCGGCCCGGCGGGCCTCGCCCACCTGGCTCGGGTCCGCGACGGGCAGGAGCAGGGGTTGGCGGAGCGGTACAGACACGGGGAGGAACGGCTGAAGGAGAAAGTCCGAACGCTAAAAGGGGAGGATCTGCCGGCGGGTGCAACGGGTCGCCCTCAGCGGGGCCGCGTCACTTCCACTTGGCGACGGTGACGCGGGTGCCCTTGCCGACCTCCGACCACAGGTCGAAGTCGGTCATCAGCCGGCGGGACCCGCTGAGCCCCAGGCCCATGCCGCCGCCGGTAGTGTACCCGTCGGTGAGCGCGAGCCGAACGTCCGGAATCCCGGGGCCCTGGTCCTCGAACACGAGCCGGAGACCGACGCGGCCGCCGGCGGTGACCGGCTCGACCCGGCAGTGCCCGCCGCCGCCGTGCTTAAGCGTGTTCCGGGCGAGCTCGCTGGCGGCCGTCACGACCTTCGTCTGGTCGACGATGCTGAACCCGAGCGCGGCGGCACGGGTTCGTACCGCCTGGCGAACCCGGACGACGTCCGCCTCGACGGCGATCGAGAGTGTTTCCGCCCGGGCGGCGTCAGGGCTGGTCGTCGGCATGGCCGGGCTCCGCCTGCGGTGCGGGTTCCCACTCGTCGTCGCCGGTCGTCGCGACCGCCTCGGCCGCGAGTTCCGCCCGCAGCAGCTCCATGCCCCGGTCGACGTTCAGCGCCGTCCGGACGCCCGGCAGCTGCATGCCGAGCTCGACGAGCGTGATCGCGACGGCCGGCCGCATCCCGGTCAGCACGGTCCGGGCGTCCATGATCCGGGACATCTGGGCGATGTTGGCGATCATCCGGCCCATGAACGAGTCGACCAGGTCGAGCGCCGAAATGTCGATCAGCACGCCCCGGGCCCCGGAGCGGGCGATCAGGTCGGTCAGGTCCTCCTGCAGGGTCAGGGCCAACTGGTCGTACATGTCGACCTGAATGGTGACCAGCAGGAACGGACCCATGCGGAGGATCGGAATGCGGTCCACGGCGGGCTCCAGGGGTGGGAGGTCGTGAGTCGGAGGTCGGAGGTCGTCCGTCGCGGATCACTGGATCAGGTCCGGTCCAGCCCCCGGCCCCCGACGTCCGACCCCCGACCCGCGTCCTTCACCACCCGCAGGCCCTTGCGCCGCATGGCGACGGCGAACGCGTCGGCGAGGGACGCCTTCGTGAGCACGCCCTGGAGGTCGACGCCGAGGTGGACGATCGTCTGGGCGATCTGCGGGCGGATGCCGCTGATGATGCACTCGGCCCCCATCAGCCGCGCGGCCGTCACGGTCTTGAGCAGGTGCTGGGCGACGAGCGTGTCGACGGTCGGGACGCCGGTGATGTCGAGGATGGCGATCTCGGCCCCGGTCTCGACGATCCGCTGGAGCAGGGACTCCATCACGACCTGGGTGCGGCCGCTGTCGAGCGTGCCGATCATCGGCAGGGCCAGCACCCCGTCCCACAGCTTCACGACCGGGGTGGAGAGCTCCATCATCTCCTGCTGCTGCCGGCGGATCACGTCCTCCCGGCTCGTCTGGTACACCTCCGTCGTGTACAGCCCGAGCTGGTCGAGGGCGGCCGTCGCCGCCATCACCTCGTCGGCCAGCCGCCCGCCGTCCCCGCCGAGCTCCTGCCGGAGCCGGGCGAACAGCGGCCGCTTGACCGAGAACACGAACGACGCGATCTCGCTCGGGCTGAACCCCTGCTGGGCCCGGGACCGGGAGATGCCGGCCAGTAGCTCCCGGACCGGGTCCCAGGCGGCCGTCCGGACGTCGTCCGTGCCGGCCGCGACGGCCGGGCCGAACAGGGACAGGAACTCCCGGCACTGCTCCCGGAGCTCGCTCTCGCGGATCAGGTCGTCCCGCCGGGCGTCGGCCGCCCGCAGCGCGGCGACCCAGTCGACCAACAGATCGGCCTCGTGCCGCTTGACGATGTCGGACAGGGTGGTACCGCTGGCGGCCACGGGTCGGTCTCCAATTCGGGCAGTGAGGCAGCGGGGTGCCGGGCGGACGAACGCGAACGGCCGGCCCCCCGCGCGGCCGCAGGAAGATAAGGGCACCGCGGCCCCCGGTCCACCTGAGGGATTCCATCGCGGGGTTCACAGCCGCGGGTCGACCGGCTCGCTCTCGAGCGCCAGCACGCCGAACGCGCACTCGTGCACCGCCCGCAACGGCTCCCGCCGCACGAACCGCTCCATCGCCTCGACCCCGAGCGCGAACTCCCGCAGGGCCAGCGACCGCTTACCGGCCACGCTCCGGCGGCGGAGCCGGTCGAGGTTCGCCGGGCTGTCGTACTCCGGGCCGTAGATGATCCGCAGGTACTCCGGCCCGCGGACCTTCAGCGCCGGCTGGACAAGGCCCTTCGGCCCGCGGACGACGAAGTCGGTCGGCTTCACGACCATCCCCTCCCCGCCGCGACCGGTCAGGTCGGTCCACCAGTCGGTCCCGGCCGCGACGGACGCCTCGTCGGCCAAATCGACCGCCCGGTTCGCGGTCGCCATCACCACCCCGTCCGCCGACGCCGCCGCCAGCTCGGCCAACGCCGCCAGGTGCCACGCATGATCCCGGCCGACGAAGACCTCGCCCTCGGCCGCCAGCAGGTGGAACGGGGCGAGCCGCAGGTCGGCCACCGACCGGACCGGCCAGCAGTACCGGCGGTAGGCGGCGACGTACCGGTCGGCCTGCGCCTGCCGCAGCTCGTACCGGCCGAGCAGGTCGGCGAGCGGGTCGTCGTGGCTCTTGCCGTCGTCGCCGC
>JAQGHJ010000804.1 GCA_028288905.1 Phycisphaerales bacterium
CGTGACGCCCGGCCGCGCCCGGCTTCACTTGGTGCCGAACGGCGCGGCGCCGATCCCGGCCCGGGGTTCGGCCGTGCGGGCGAAGGCGTTGATTGCCTCGGCCGGCATACCGGCCGGGGCGGCGGACGCGGAGATGACGTACTCCGGGTACGCCGAGATCCCGTGCTCGTGCAGGTCCATGCCCTCGGTCTCGCCCTCGGCCGAGATCCGCAGGATGCCCAACGCCCGGATGCCGGCCATCACGGCCATCGCGACGGCGAACGTGGACGCGACCACGATCGCGCTCCCGATCGCCTGGGCGGCGAGCAGCCCGGTCCCGCCGTGGTAGAACAGCCCGGCCAGGGCCGGCGTGGCGTCGGTCAGCGCGGTCGTCCCGGTCGCCCCCGACGAGTTGAATTGCCCGCTGGCGAACAGCCCGAGCGACAGGGTGCCCCAGATCCCGCACACGCCGTGGACCGGGACGGCCCCGATCGGGTCATCGATCCGCAGGAACTCGAGCAGGTCGGTCGCGAGGATCGCCAGCACGCCGGCGACCGCACCAACCACCAGCGACCCGGTCGGCGTGACCCAGTAACACGGACAGGTGATGCCGACCAAGCCGGCCAGGAACCCGTTCGTAAGCGCCCCGGCGTCCCACTTCTTCACCCGGAAGTAGACGAGGAACTCGGCGGCCAGCCCGCCGGCGCAGGCGGCGAGCGTGGTGTTGGCGGCGACCCGCCCGCACCCGGCGGCGTCCATCGCCGACAGCGTGCTGCCGGGGTTGAACCCGTACCACCCGAACCACAGCAGCAGGCCGCCGCTGACCGCGATCGTCAGGTCGTGCGGCAGCATCGGGCCGCCGCCGTCCCGCTTGAACTTCCGCCCGAGCCGCGGCCCGAGCACGATCGCCCCGGCCAGCGCGACCATCCCGCCGATCGTGTGCACCACCGTCGACCCGGCGAAGTCGTGGAACGACTGCCCGAGGCTCGGCAGGAAGTGGTCCGGCGTCCCCATCGTGGCCAGGAACCCGTCCGGGCCCCACGCCCAGTGCCCGATGATCGGGTAGATGATCCCGGACACGAAGCAGCTGTAGACGATGTCGCCCCAGAACCCGGTCCGCCCGATCATCGCTCCCGACGTGATCGTCGAACAGGTGTCGGCGAACGCGTACTGGAACACCCAGAACGCCAGGAACGCCACGCTCGTGTCCCCGGCCGACCCGATGTATGTGGTCGTCGCGTCCTTCAGGAAGAACCACGACCCGCCCTTGCCGTCGCCCCACCCGATGAACCCGTTGCCGTACCCGAACATGAACGCGAACCCGACCGCATAGAACAGCACGCCGCACAGGCACGTGTCGAACACGCACTCGACGAGAACGTTCACCGTCTCACGGCTGCGGCAGAAGCCGGCCTCGAGCATCGTGAATCCGACCTGCATGCCGAACACGAGGAACGCCGCCACCATGACCCACATGGTATTGATCGGGCTGACGTACGGGTCGTCCGCCTTGGCCGCCGGCGGGGCCGCGGTGGCCGCCGCGGCCGGGGCGGACGCCGGCTGGCTGGCCGACGGGACGGTGGTCGCCGCCGGCATCGTGGTCGGGTCGATCGCGAACACCTGCCCGCTCCGGAGGAACCGGGTCGCCCCGGTGATCGCCAGCAGCAGCAGGGCGACGCCCAGCACCTTGCCGGCCAGCAGGGCCGCCCCGTACCGCCGCCACGCCGGGTCCTTCAGCCGCCCGGCCAGCCGGGCCACTTTCCCGGACAGCGTCAGCCGATCCAGGGTCCGCGGGATGTCCATCATGAAGCGCTCCTACCGAATGAGGTGAAGGGTCCGGTCCGGCCGCGTCGACCGGCCCGGCCGCCGGGGGCGAACGGCCGGTGCCGCCGCCCTCACGTACCCAGTTGTTCCGAGCGTTTGGGGCGGGCGCAACCGAACCACTGCCGATCGCATGGCGACCGACTGAACAAGCGGGGCACCCGCCGGCGAGAGACCTGCTCCCACTCCGCACCGGACCCGGTCAGCGTTGATCGCGCCGTGTGAAACTCGGTTCACAAACTTCGTGCCATCCGCGCAACGGCGTATTCGTGCGGTTTCGAACGAATCCGAAATGGGCCATGGCAAACAAAAGGGCAAAGCGACTCTAAAGGGCAGCAAACGCCGATTTTATATGCACGATTTGGATCTAATTGTTTAACCTAAAAAGACTTAGTAGATTTTACGGTAAGAGTTTCACTGGGGTGCTGAAAGGCGAATATCCGTATGTCACCAAGAGAAAATAGGGCGGTAGCCGTCGTGGGCCGGCTAGGGGTGTGAAAGCATCAAACGCATGCGTTACGATGCCGCGTACCGTCGAAGCGGTAGTAGTCCCGCCGACCGGATCCCTTACATCAGGCGTGTGGCTGCCCGTTCGTCGGCGGCGAAAAAAACGTCTGCGAATCCTGACACCGGACGTGCAGAGAGCCGCGGCTGCCCGGGAGTGCCGGGCCGCCGCGGCTCCAATAGTGGTCGTCCGGTATGTTGCCGGCGGGCGCAGGGTCAACGGCCGCCGGGGACGGCCGTCTGGTCCATGAGGTACTGCATCGCGTATCGAATCAGCTCGTTCCCGCTGCCGAGCCCGAGCTTCGCCTTGATGTTCTCCCGGTGCGCCTCGACCGTCTTGACGCTCAGCCCGAGCTTCTCGGCGATCGCCCGCGGGCCGATGCCTTGGCCGATCAGCGTGAACACCTGGAACTCCCGGTCGCTCAGCCGCTCGATCGGGGAGGCGGCGCCGGACGCCGCGTTGCCGGCGAGTTTGCCGAGCAGTTTGGAGCTCATCCGGTCGCTGAGGTAGATGTGCCCGGCCAGCACCTGGCGGACGGCCGTCAGGATGGTGCCGGTCGCCTCCTGCTTCATCACGTACCCGCGGGCCCCGGCCCGCAAGGCCCGCTCGGCCTGCACGGTCTCGTCGTGCATCGACAGGATCAGCACCGGCAGGGCGGCGTGTTTGCCCTTGAGCTCCTTCACGAGGTCCAGCCCGCTCAGCCCGCTCAGCGACAGGTCGACGACGAGCAGGTCCGGAGCGAGCCGGTCGACCATGTCGGCCGCCTCCGGCACGTCCTTCGCCTGCCCGACGACCTCGATGTCCGTCTCGCCGGCCAGCATCAACGCCAGCCCCTGCCGGACGATGGGGTGGTCGTCGACGAGCAGGATCCGGGCCTTTCGGCCGAGGGCGGCCGGGGAACGGTTGGGGTGGGCGGCGGGGGCGCCGGGTGTCGGCAGGTCAGCGGTGGTGAGCGTCATACGTGGGCCTCGTGGGCGGGGGCGGCGGACGTCGTCGGACCCATCGGCGAAGCGATCGGGTCGGGCGGAGGGCGGTCGTCGGTCAACGAACGGTGGGCCGACGCGTGTACGGTTGCGCGGGCCGGCTCGATTCTGCCGTCCGCCTCGTCGGCCGGCGTCGCGACCGGCTGGGTGAAATCGACCGGTGGGCCGACCGGCCAGCTGGCGGCGCGGTCGCCGAGGACAAATTTCGCCCGGCCGGGCGGGATGTCGCACCGGACGGTGGTGCCGTCCCCCTGACCGGTCAGCACGTCGAGCTTGCCGCCGATTACGCCGGCCCGGTACCGCATCACCTGAAGCCCCATGCCCTTGGCCGGGCCGGGCGCGGCGGCGGCCGCGGTGGCCGGGTCGAACCCGACCCCGTCGTCGTGCACCGTCAGGGCGAGCGCGCCGGCGTCGGCGGCCATGTCGATCGTCACGTGCCGGGCCTGGCCGTGCTTGACGCCGTTGCTGACCGCTTCCTGGGCGACGCGGTACAAGTTCAGTGCCGTCTGGTCGTCGGCGAGGGCGATCGATTCGATCCCCTCGTAGGCGCACTCGACGTTGAACATCCGGCTCGTCTTGCGGGCCAGCTCCCGGAGCGATTCCGGGAGCGACATGCGGTCCAGGTCCATCGGGGCCAGCCCGCGGGCCAGATCGCGGGTCCACCGGATCGATTCGTTGACGAGCTGGTTGATGTGGGCGGCGTCGGCCGCCTCGGGGCGGGCCTCGGCGCTCAGCCGCTGTTGCAGCGCCTTGCTCATGAAGGCGACGCCGGTCAGGTGTTGGCCGAGGCCGTCGTGCAGGTCCTGTCCGATCCGCCGCTGCTCGGCCTCGGCGATCCGCTCGACCGTTCGCTCCAGGTCCCGGGCCTCGGCGGCGCTCCGCTCGGCCCGCCGGCGGGCGGCGTGCAG
>JAQGHJ010000805.1 GCA_028288905.1 Phycisphaerales bacterium
CCGGGATGGCGTCAGGTGGGGCATGACGGCCGACGCCCATCGAGCTGGGAACGGCGACCGGGACCGGCCCGGGTCGTGACACCCGCGAACGGCCGATCCCGCGCCCGCCGATCACCCCCCCGCCACCTCGGCCGCGACCGGGTCGACCTTCATTCGGCCGTCGTCCAGGTCCTCTTTGAGCGGCACCAGCACCCGGGTGACGATCTCGCTCAGGATCCGGATCTGCGACATCGTCGCGTCGATCCGGTGAATCAGTTGCTGCGGGTACAGGTCGAGCACCGGCCGGGTCTCGCGGCCGAACACGTCCATCCGCTTGTTGATCACCGAGTCGCTGGCGTCGTCGAACCGGTTCTCCTTCAGGGCCCGGCGGCGCAGGCGCTCGACCATCTTGTCGCGTTCCGCCCGCAGGTAGATGATGCCGCGGACGTCGATCACGTCGTCGAGCAGTTCCTTCTGTTTGCCGTTCCGCGGCATTCCGTCGAGCAGGATGAACTCGCTCTCGGGGTGGAACTGGTTGATGTACTCCAGCCCCTTGATGTACTGCTTCCAGAGCTGGATGGTCAGCTCGTCCGGCACCAGCTCGCCGCGGCTGGAGTATTCCCAGAACCGCCGGCCCATGTCGGTCTGGAGGTCGAGGGACCGGAAGATGTCACCGGTCGAGCTGTGCTGGAAGCCGGGGATCGCCCCGATGATCTTCCCCTGCGTGCCCTTGCCGCTCCCGGGGGCCCCGAACAAAAGGATGGTGCGGTAACGAGACATGGGTGGATTGCAGATTCCAGAATGCCAAATGCACGTTGAAAGGCGTTCGCAAACGACGGTGATCTGCGGGCTTCAGGCCTTCCAATCTGAAATCCGCAATCTGAAATCTGCAATCTTCCCCCTCACCCTTCGTCCTTTTCCTTCAGCTTCGCCAACACGCTGAAGTCCTCCAGCGTGGTGACGTCGCCCTTCACCTCGTTGCCGCTGGCGACCTCCTTGAGCAGTCGCCGCATGATCTTCCCGCTGCGGGTCTTGGGCAGCGATTCGGTGAACCGGATCTGGTCCGGGGTGGCGAGCGCGCCGATCTGCTTCCGCACCCAGGCGATCAGGGTCTTCTTCAGCGCCTCGTCCGCCGTCCGGCCGGTCTCGAGCGTCACGAACGCGGCGATCCCTTGGCCCTTCATCTCGTGCGGGATGCCGACGACTGCCGCTTCGGCCACCGCCTCGTGGGCGACCAGCGCGCTCTCGATCTCCATCGTCCCGAGCCGGTGCCCGGAGACGTTGATCACGTCGTCCACCCGGCCCATGATCCAGAAGTACCCGTCGGCGTCACGCCGGGCCCCGTCGCCGGTGAAGTAGTACCCGGGCACATCCGACCAATACGTCTTGGCGTACCGGTCCGGGTCCTTGTAGATCCCGCGGAGCATGCTCGGCCACGGCTTGCGGATCACCAGCAACCCGCCTTGGTTCGGGCCGAGCTCCTTGCCCGACCTGTCGACCACGGCTGCATCGACGCCGAAGAACGGCAGCGTGGCCGTCCCCGGCTTCAGGGGCGTCACGCCCGGTAAAGGGGTGATCATGTGCGCGCCGGTCTCGGTCTGCCACCACGTGTCGGCGATCGGGCACCGCCCGCCGCCGATGACCGTGTGGTACCACATCCACGCCTCGGGGTTGATCGGCTCGCCGACCGTCCCGAGCAATCGCAGGCTCGACAGGTCGTGCTTCTGCGGCAACTCCTTGCCCGCCTTCATGAACGCCCGGATCGCCGTCGGAGCCGTGTAGAACACGCTCACCTTGTGCCGCTCAACCATCGACCAGAACCGGCCGAAGTCCGGGTGGTTCGGCGCGCCCTCGTACATCAGGCACGTCGTCCCGTTCGCCAGCGGGCCGTACACAATGTAGCTGTGGCCCGTGATCCACCCGACGTCGGCCGTGCACCAGTACACGTCGTCGTCCTTCAGGTCGAACACGTACTTGCTCGTCAGGTACGTGCCGAGCAGGTACCCGGCCGTCGTGTGCTGGATGCCCTTGGGCTTGCCGGTCGACCCGGACGTGTAGAGGACGAACAGCGTGTCCTCCGAGTCCATCGGCTCGGCCGGGCAATCGGCGGACTGCCGGCCGACCAGCTCGTGCCACCAGACGTCGCGGCCGGGCGTCCAGCCCATCGTGCCCTTGGCGGTGCCGTCGCCGACAGGCAGCCCGGCGCGGTTCAGAACGACGACCGTCTTCACCCGGCCGGTCTTCGTCAGCGCGTCGTCCACGTTCGCCTTCAGCGGGACGACCTGCCCGCGGCGGTACCCGCC
Source organism: Phycisphaerales bacterium (assembly GCA_028288905.1). Lineage (GTDB taxonomy): Bacteria > Planctomycetota > Phycisphaerae > Tepidisphaerales > Tepidisphaeraceae > Humisphaera. The sequence goes on from JAQGHJ010000805.1 coordinate 2,283, forward strand.
GTCGGCCGTCAGGATCACGTCGCTCTGGGCGTCCTCCACCCGGTCGGCGATCGCCTGACTGCTGAACCCGCCGAAGATGACCGAGTGCACCGCCCCGATCCGGGCGCACGCCAGCATGGCGACGGCCGCCTCGGGCACCATCGGCAGGTAGATTGTGACGCGGTCGCCCTTCTTCACCCCGAGTGACTTGAGCCCGTTCGCCAGCCGCGACACGTCGTCCCGGAGCTGGCGGAAGCTGATCCGCTTCACCTCGCCGCCCTGCCCGGCGGCCGTCTCCGGCTCGCCCTCCCACAGGATGGCCGTCTTGTCGCCCAGGCCGGCGTCGACGTGCCGGTCCAGGCAGTTGTAGGCGACGTTCGTCGTCCCGCCGACGAACCACTTGGCGTCCGGGAGCTGCCAGTCGAGGACCTTGTCCCACCGCTTGAACCAGTGCAACTCGCCGGCCGCCCGCCCGAAGAACGCGTCCGGGTCATCGATCGACTCGCGATACAGCGCGTCGTACTCCGCCCGCGTCTTGACGTGGGCCGCGGCGGCGAACGCCGGCGGCGGCGGGAACACGCGGCGCTCCTCGAGCGTGGACTCGATCGTTTCCGACATGCGCGACTGCCTCCTCGTGCTGCCCGCCGGCTCGCCGACCCCCGGAGCGGGGGTGCGTGGACAGGCCCTCCGCGGCGTGCCCGCCGCACCTCGGCCCGGTTCGTCCGACCGGCGGCAGTATAACGGTGGGGCCGCATTTTGCGATTTTTGACCGGACGGCCCGAGTTTCCGCCGGGGTGCGTGACGCGGGGCCATATCCGCTGCCGTCGCACCACCCGTTCGTTACGACGCTCTTTCGTCACGCCGGCCGGCCGCGTCCGCACTCGTCTCGTCCGCCCGCTCGATTGTCCCGCGGTCCTGGAGCCGGCGGGCGACGAGCCAGCAGGCAATCGCCCACACCAGCCCGGCCGTCCACCCGGCCAGCACGTCCGTCGGGTAGTGGACGCCCATGTACACCCGGCTGACGCCGACCAACCCGGTCACGATGACCGCCACGGCCAGGAAGTAGAACTTCACCAGCCGCCGCTCGCTCAACCGGGCCAGCAGCGCCCCGAGCGTCAGGTAGACGGCGGCCGACAGCATGGAGTGCCCGCTCGGGAAGCTCGACGTGTAGACGTACGAGAAGTGGGTGACGGCCGGCCGCGGGCGGTCGAACAGCCCTTTGAGCCCCGTGCTCAGCAGCAGCGCCCCGGCCGTCGCCGCCAGCACGAGCCACATCGCGTGCCGCTTGCCGACCAGAAGCAGGTACCCGGCCACGGCCCCGACGAGCAGCGTCAGCACCATGATGCCCCCGAGCCCGGTCACGTCCCGCCCCGCCTCCTGGAGCCAGCGGGGCCCGATCGGCACCTCCCGCGGCCCGGTCGGGGCGGGATCGGGGTCGTTCGCCCGCAGGGCGCGGATGGCCCAGTCGTCGAACGCCTGCGTGTCCCCCTCCTTCACCTCGCCGGCAAGGGCAACGAAAGTCCACGTGCCGGCCACAACGACCAGTACGGCCGTCAGCAGCACGCCGCCGCTGGACCCGGCCCAGGCAACCCCTTGTTCGATCTGCTTCCGCATCGTGCATCCGAGCCTACCGGCGGACGGGGAGCCGGCGGAACGGCGGAAGCGTCGAGCGGGAGGTGGTGGCGTTCGCGACAGGCGGAGGAGCGAGTGGATTGAGTAAGCATTCACCGACGGCCGCCACGAACGTCGGGCCGGGCACCTCCCTCTCCCCCCCGGAAAGCGCGGGGGTGAGGAGAGGTCGACCGGGCCGGCGCGGCCGCTTGCCCTCTTCGCGGAATATCCGCGTGACCGCCTCAGCACCCGGGGCGGCCGCAGGCTGGTGTGGTGCCCGCTCTGCGCCGCCGTGGGGGGAGGCCCGGTCGGCGGGACATTCACCTTGATCTCAAAGAGGAGGCGGAAGCGGCACGAGCACGAATCGGGACGACGCTCACCCTCACCCTCTCCCGGCGGGAGAGGGGGGAGCCCGGTCGATTGGCGAGACGGACGTCGCGAGCCCCGCCCCGAGCCGCATCGCATCCAGTTCCGTGCGAGCTCGTGCCAAGAGTTCGTTGGCGACGCCAGTGCCGGTGACTTTGCCGGCCGGGGCGGCACGTGTTGCCGGTGCCGCCGCCGCCGCCGCCGCTCCGAACGTTCCCGGCGCGACTGAGGTGGCCTTCTCCAACGCGCCGTTCTTGCCGCGCGCGCCCGTGGGTCCGTCCGCCTCGACCGCCGCTGCCAGCGCGGTCAGCTCGGCGTCCGCCTCGGCCGCGAACGCGGCCAGTTGGGCGGACGAGTCAGGTACCGCCCCCGGCACCGCCCGGAGCAGGAGCAGGCCCAGCGCCCGCGTCAGGCGACCGTTCCCGTTCGCTAGGACGGCCGCCCGCTCGACGCCGGCACGGCGGTTGGCTGGGTCGGCGTACAGCCGGGCGAGGGACGCCAGCGCCGCCGCGTTCGCCCGCTCGGCCGACCGCCGGGCCTTCACCTCGGCCGGGGTGTACGCCCCGCCGGCCGCCAGCCGGGCGACGACGGCGGCGGCGTAGTCCCGGTTCGCTCGGAGGGCAGCCGCCAGCAGGCCCGGGGCCCGCTGCCGCTCCCACGCGGGCCAGAACAACAGCGCCGCCGCCAGCGCGACCG
>JAQGHJ010000274.1 GCA_028288905.1 Phycisphaerales bacterium
GCCATCGCGGTCGCGAGCACCGTCCCGTCCTCGTCACAGATCAGGGTCTTCGTGCCGCTGGTGCCGATGTCGATGCCGAGCAGGTAGGGCATGGTGGGAAGGCTCCGCCGAGCAGGAGGGAGGTGGGGTTCGGGTCGCGGTGCGGGAGTATACGGACGGCCGGGCGGGCGGGGAAACGGTGCCGTTCGGCGGGCGGGACTCGCGCGTAGTAGCGAGACGGGTCGCCCTGATCCGGGCGGTTTTGGGTTCCGAAGTCAGCTCTACGATGCTGCCATGTTCACTCGCACCTGGGGCATCGCGCTTTCCGCCGGGCCATTGCTCGGCGCACCCGTCATCGCGGCCGACGCGACGAGGTTCGAGCTGACGCCGCGGCACCGGCTCGCGTTCGACGGGCGGGTCGCCGACGCGAATGAAAAATCGCCGGGCCTGGAGTTCGGGGTGCTCCCGACGCACCCGGTTCGCGTCGAGCGGCGGCTCAACGCCTGGAACCAGTTCGAGCCGCACGTCGAGCCGGCCGTCGAGCACCCGGTCCCCGTGCTGCGGGGCGCGCCCGTGCGGCTCTACGCCGACCGCCCCGAGGTGACCAAACTCGGGCTCGACCAAGTGCGGGCCTTCGACCGCCAGGCCACCGTGCGCGACGACTCAAGGTTCGCGATCGTCGCCGACGGAGATCGAGCGGTCCGGCTGATCTCGTTCTCGAAGATCTCCCTGCCGCAGGACCGCGTCGACGACTGGCGGATCACCGGCACGAGTGAGCCGCTGGCGCTGCCGGAACACGTCGACGACCCCGTCGCGGATCGCGGGCGGGCGGTCGAGTCCGACCGGCCGTTGCTGCTAACCGGCAAACTCGTTTTCGGCAAGCAGGACGACGACCGGCGGACCCCGATGGCGTTCCACCGCTACGACTTCGCCACCGGCCGGGAGGAGACGGTCGGGGTCGGCCACTCGGCCACGATGGCCGTCAACGGCACGGTAATCGACTGCCCCGACACCCGCACGGTCGACGTCACCGACAAGGCCGGCAAACGGCTGGCGCACCTCACGTTCGACCGGGGCGACGTCAAGCAGTTCGCCGTCTCGTCCGACGGCAAGCGTTTCGCGCTCGTGATCGATCGGTTCCAGAACGTGTACGCGCCCGTACACGAGAGCGTGGTGACGGTGTACACCGCAGCCGGCGACAAGCTCGGCGAGATCGTCGGCTTCGACGACCCGGCCTTCTTCCCCGACGGCCGGCTGCTCCTGACCGCCCCCGGCATCCAGCCAGGCCTGTTCGTCGGCGACGCCCGCACCGGCAAGGCCGAGCTGTTGGCGGTGCATGATGGCCCGGGCGGGCAGGCGAAGGTCGATTGGCCGAAGAATCCGGTCGTGTCGCCGGACGGCAAGTGGAACGCGTACCAGACCCGGAACCACGGCGTCGCGCTCGTCGGCACCGACGGGCGTGGCTGGCAGGAGGTGTGGACGAACACGAACCAGCCGCAGGCGTCGCCGACCTTCTCGCCGGACAGCCGGTTCATCGCGATGGTCGTGCTCCAGCCGGAGCACTGGACTGGGCAGGGGACGGTCAACGTGTTCGACGTACGGAACCACGTCCGCCAGCCGCTCAAGGCGACCCAGGGGGCGTATTCCGAGTTCGCGTTGACGTGGATGCCGGATTGACCGGCCACGACGGCTGCCGCTGATGCGGCCGGAAAGCGAACCTCGGGGAACGGCTAGGCGGGCGCTACGTTCGGGCTCACCACGAAGGCAAGGGGGCACGAAGGCACGAAGAGCACGAAGAAGAGGGAAATGCTGGTGGGTGGCTTCGAACCCTCCCCCCTTTCACTTCTTCGTGTCCTTCTTGCTCTCGTGCCTTCGTGGTGAGCCCGAACGCAACGGGGCCATGACGCCCTCGGGTTGTGCATCTCGAAAGTGGATTCCGCCCCTACCCCCCCGCGAATCCACACTTACGCCGTCGCCGCGGCCAGCCCGGACTCGCCGCGTTCGGCCCGCAGCATCCGCTCGATCTGCCACGCGAGCCAGCCGAAGCTGACGGCGGCGGTTGCCAGCGCCAGGTCCGGGTGGTCCTTCTTCAGCAGCGTGTCGTACAGCCCGTGCAGCACCATCGGGACGATCAGCAGGGCGACGAGCGTGCCGAGCGTGGCGAGCCAGTTGTCGGCGCCGTCCAGCTTGTCCTGCCGGCGGAACAGGGTGACGCCGGCCGAGGCCGTCCAAATCCCGTGTAGGGCGACGCAGGACACGAACCGGACGAGGTACATCCCGCCGCCGTCGACGCCGTTGTAGTGGTCGACGCTGTACGTGATGCCCTCGGACACGCCGAACCCGACGCCGGAGATGAACCCCCACCGGCAGGCGTCCCGCCACCCGTCGAGCCGCCCGTGCTTCAACGCCCAGACGATCGGCAGCGCCTTGCACAGCTCCTCGCACAGCCCGACGCCGAACGTGAAGCCAAACAGGCTGACGGCCAGGTTCGTGTCCTCCTTCAGGGCCGACTGGTAGCTGAACCCGATGAACTTCACGATGTAGAACAGCAGCGTCAGGATGCCCCGGCCCCGGACCCAGACGCCGTCGGTGTGGACGGCCGCCCACTGCACGCCCAGCAGCAGCAGGATGCCGATGGTGCCGGTGAACAGGC
>JAQGHJ010000282.1 GCA_028288905.1 Phycisphaerales bacterium
CGGGTCCGGGTCGGCCGCCGCCCCCCGCTCCCGCAACCACCGCGGGATCGGCACCCGCCGGGGCTCGGCGTCCCGGGCCGCGCGGGCGGACGACCCGTCCTTCTCCGGCGGCTCGGTCGGGTCGAGCACGAACATCGCGTGCCGCCGCGGGTCCAACGGGCTGAACTTCTCCGGCTCGACGCAGTACCGGCGGCTCAGGAACGACAGCACCCGCCCGAACTTCGCCGGGACGGCCACCCACGTCGTCGACAGGTCCGCGACCGCCCCGCTCGGCGGGGTGTGCTGCTCCACGAGCCGGGCCGCCTCGTACACGGACGCGTACCGCCCCTCCTTGTACGACCCCAGGAACGGCACCTGTCGCTGCTCGTAGACGAACGCGGCGGTCGACGCCACGTTCGCCGCCCCGCCGAGCCCGAACAGCAGCAGGAACACCGCCCCCGCCGCCCGCCGGCTGCCGGTGGCCCGCAGCGCCCACCCCTCGGCCTCGCGGGTGAGCGCCCACCACCCGAAGACGAGGACCGGGACCGTCCCCAGGAAGTACCGCGGCAGCGGCTTGGGCACCTGCGTCACCATCAGCACCGTCGCCAGCACCCACATGCCCCACAGCGGGCGGACGCGCACGAGCCACACGCCGGCCGCCATCACCGCGATCGCCAAGACGGTGTTCAGCCCGGGCAGCACAGGCGTGCCGAACGACGCCCGGGCCAGCCCGACCTCGAGGGTGGCCGGGAGGTTCTTGAACGCGGTCCGGGCCATGTCGGCAAGCTTCGCCCCGCCGAGGTGGAACAGTTGGTCCTCCTCGACGTAGTTCGTGCTGACCGGGGCGGTCGGGTCCCGCGGGCGGTGCCGGGGGTCCTTGAGGTAGAACAGGGCGACGGCCAACACGACGAGCGCGGCGACGGCCAAATGAGCGGCAGCGGTCCGCCCGCGACGGCGCCCGCCGCCGCCGCCGATGACCGACCAGAGCAGCGCTAAGCCGGCAGCCGGGATGAGGGCTAGCATGTTGGGCCGGGTCGCGACGGCCGCCGCCAGCCCGCCGACGAGCAGCACCCAGTCGTACCCCGCGGGCCCGGTGGTCGGCCGACCGGCGGTGCCGACAACCGCCCCGTCGTGTGAGACGGAAGATCCTCCACCCGCATCGGCCGCCCGTGCCCGGCGGTAGAACACCGCCTCGTACCCCACGAGGAACGCCAGCACCCCGACGAGGAACGGCAGGTCGCTCAGCAGTTCGAACGCGTACCGGTAGAACGTCCCGCTGATCGCGACGCCGAACGTCAGCAGCACCGCCGCCGGCCGGCCCGAGTGCAGCAGGAACAGCCGGTACGCCAGCCCCAGCGCCGCCAGCCCCAACAGCCACATCAGGACCAGGTGCGGCACGACCGACCCCGGGCCGAACGCCTGAAACACGCCCGCGAACATCGCCGGCACGCCCGGGTACACGAGCAGGTGGTGCTTGCCGTGGTAGGTGTACCCGAGCCCCTCGGCCACGTTCCGGCCGATCGCCAGGTACAGCGCGCTGTCCGGCTCCGGCCGCCACCGGGCGTTGAACCCGGCGGCGTACAGCACGAGCACCCCGGCGAACACCCACCGCCGGTACCGATCGGCCAGCCCCAGCACGCGGTCCGAGAGCCGGGCGTAGGCCGGTGCCGGCGGGTGGTCGACGAGTCGACCCGGGCCGACCGCCGACGCGGGGTCGTCCGGCGGGTTCGGCGCGGGGGCGGGATCGGCGACGTGGGTGACCGGCATACGGGGGAGACGACGCCGCGGGACCCCGGACGTCGGCCAAAGGGCGGCGAGTATACGGGACGGTCGAACCGGGGCGAAAGCTCGGGGGAAACCGTAGCCTGCCCCGCCATATCCGCCCGGGCCGGGTCACCCCACGCCCTTGCCCCGGAGGAACCCCGTCAGCAGCGGCTCGACCCTCGCCCGCAGGGCGTCGTTGGCGAAGAGGGCCCACGACAGCCCCGTCGTCGTGTCCAGCGGCCCGTCGAGCGGGCGGCCGAGCCCGTCCGTCACGACCACGCCCGCCTCCTCGGCCACCAGCAGCGTCGCGCAGTCGTACGGGTGGCAGCAGAGCCCCTCGGGCTGATTCTGGACGCGGTAGAAGAGCGGCCGCAGGTCGGCGTTGAACCGGTCGTGCCCGACGATCGCCTCGTAGAACTGCCCGCCGGTGGAGATGTACTGGTCGGCGAACACGAGCGCCTTCGACACGTCGGCCGGCCCGAGCAGCCCGGCCGCCACGTGCTCCATCGCCTCGGCCGCCAGCACCTTCGTCCCGGGGAAGAAGTCGACCACCATGCCGAACCCGTGCCGCAGGTCGTCCGCCCGGCTCGGCCGCAGCGGCAGCGGCTCGGCCGCCCCCGTCCGCAGGTCCACCCGCTCGCCGTGCGCCCCGCCGCCCTTGATCGCCCACAGCACGTCCGCCTGCCCCATCTTGCTCGTGGGCAGTTCGGTCATCACCGCGACCTCGATGTCGCGGAGCCGCGTGTTCGCGCCCTTGTTCGGGGCGACGCCGGCGAGCGCCCAGGCCGGCCGCTTGTCGTACATGATGCCGCGGGTACCGTCGATCGGGTCCACGATCACCCGGATCGTGGCGTCCTCCGCCCGGCTCCCGAATGGGAAGGCCAGGCTCTCGACCTCCTTCCCGTCCGGCCCCTCCAGCCCCTCGGCGATCAGGACGAGCGGCGTCTCCTTCGCCCAGTCCTGGCAGAACGCCACTAGGGCCGGCTCGACGACCGCGTCGATCGCGTAGATCGTGTCGGCCGAGCTGTCCCGGCTGACCGCGTGCAGGTCGGCCGTCGCCCGGGCGTCAATCAGCAGCGACCGAACGGTGGCCTGGAACGACTTGAGGCGGGCGACGATGGATTCGGGATTGGAAAGCATACCGGACCGCTCAAAGGACCGCCGACCCCGTCCACCACGCCCCGTCGCTCGACCCGGCCAGCAGCGTCGGCACCCGCCCCGTCTCCTTCTCGTACGCCGCCATCGCGTCGGCCAGCGCGCGGTCGACGACGTCGCCGGTCTCGCACAGCACGGCCACGGTCCCGCCGCCCCCGCCGCCGGTGATCTTCGCGCCGTAGATCCCCTGCTTCTCCCGGTCCCGCAGCAGGGACACGAGCAAGTCGCACTCGGCCGAGCCGAGCATCGCGTCCATGCCGTACGACTGGTGGCTGGCGTACATCAGGTGGCCGGCCTTATCCAGGGCCAGGCCGCGGTCGCGGCTGCCGACGGCGGCCGGGCCCATGGCGTTCGCCTCGCCCAGCAACTTGGCGAAGTTCGTCACCCGCCGCGCCTCCAGCACGTGGTGGTCGGCGGCGTGCCGCACCTCGTACACCGTGTCGGGCTCGATCCGGGTGGCCGGGTCGATCGTCGGGCCGTACTTCAGCAGGAACTCGCCGCCCTTGGCCTGTTCCGGCAGCCGGGGGCGGAAGATCCGCTTGTAGTCGTCGGGGTCGAGGTTGGCGAGGTACCCGTTCGTCGGGTCGGCGACCAGCTCGCGGCCGGCCATCGCGCCCATCTGCCGCATCGTGTGCAGGATGACCCGGTGGGCCATGAACGCGGCGCAACGGGTCCGGCCGTACTGCCCGCCGGCCACCGCGTGCCGCACCCGCGAGTCGATTCCTACGAACCGCATGCCCGGCGGGACGGCCAGCGGTTCCTGCAGCCGGTGCGGCTGGCAGACCATCCGCATCAGTGCCCCCGCCCGGCCGTACACGCTGGCGGCCTGGTCCATGATGCCGCACGGGGCCCCGACCACGTCGTTCTCGGCCCGCTGGCACAAAGCCGCGAGCCGCATCGGCGTGACCGCCCGGGGGTCAGCCGGCGGCGGGCCATCGTTCGCGGGCTCGCCCGCCCGGGGCAGGCCGAAGTGGTCGACCAGGGCGGACATCGTCGCCACCTCGACCGCGGCCGACGAGCTGACGCCGGCCCCGATTGGGACCGTGCTGCGGACCGCGATGTTCAGCCCCGCCACGTCCGCCGACGCCAGGTCGACCAGCCCGGCCGCGTGCAGGGCGTGCAGGCACCCGGCGACGTACCCGGCCCACTGCCGCCCGGGCTCGGCGAACTCCCGCCGCAGCGCCGACGGGTCCGCGGCGGCGAGCGCGTCCAGCGGCACCCGCAGCGTGAACGGCCGGTGCTCGTCCAGCAGGTCGAACGAGAACACCTGCACCTGTCGGTCCGCCCGCGGCCCGACGGCGACGGCCGCCGCCCGGTCCAGCGGCAACTCGCACACGAGCGACCCGGTGTAGTCCGCGATGCCGCCCATCACGTCGAGCCGCCCGGGGGCCCGGGCGACCCGCACCGGCGTCGTCTGGCCGAACTCGGCCGACAGCTCCGCCCGGACGCGGCTCAGCAGCGCGGGGACGGGGTCAAGGGTGAGGAGGGGGTGGGGCACGCGAATGGACTGGTTAGCCCTGCCCGGAAGGGCGGGGTTCGGGCGCGGAACTTCGGTCGGGGCGCGACCCCGTCCTTCCGGGCGGGGCTACGGGCGCGCGCTCCCCCCGCGGCAACCCTGCGCGGTCGTGCGTCAGGACCGCCGCCCCTTCGCCCGGCCGACGCCGCGGTCCTCGACCGCCTTGTTCGGCGGGGGCTCGAGGATCAGCTTGTCGTACAGCCGCCCGCCGCCGGGCCGGTCGGCCCCGCCGGCGGTCTCGAAGCTGGCGGTCAGCACGTACTCCTGGCCCTCGCCGATCTTGTCCCCGGCGAGTTGGAACGTGTACGCCCGCAGGGCCGGGCTCCAGTGCCCGTCCTGGTCCTCCCGGGTGAGCAGCGGCCCCCGCCACGGGCCGGCCGTGCGGTTCCCGAGCACGTTCGGGTCGTACTTCCGGTAGTAGTACAGCTCGAACACGACCGTCCCGTTCCCCCGCGTCGGCTCGCCGAACGAGTCGAGCAGCTCGACGACGGCCTCGACCCCGTCCGCCTTCTTGTCCCCGGACCAGTCCTTCACCCGGGTGAACGTCGGGTGGATCCGAAGCGTCGTCGGGCCGAACTCCTCCGGCCGGGAGATCCGCCCGCCGCCGCCGCACCCGGCCAGCAGGGCTGACAGCAGGACGAGCCCTGGGAGAAACCGAAGGGGCGACGACCGAGCGGGCGGCTTGGGCGTGCGGAGCCGGTGGGGCATGCCGCGCATGGTGGGGGAGGCGGGCGGGGGTGTCAAACGGGGAAACGCGAGACGGAAACGCTGAACGGGAAACGATGAACGCCCGCTACCCCAAGCTCGCTCGGTGCTCTTCGTTCACGGTTCCCAGTTCAGCGTTTCCCCTTCCCGCCTGCCCGGCGGACGACCAACGCGTCGTTCTGCCCGCCGAACCCGAGGTTCATCGACAGTGCCACGTCCACCGGCACCGCCCGGCAGCGGTTCGGGACGTAGTCGAGGTCGCACGCCGGGTCGGCGGTCGTCAGGTTCACGGTCGGCGGCACGACCCGGTCGCGGATCGCCAGCACGCACGCGATCAGTTCGACCGCCCCGGCCGCGGTGATGAAGTGCCCGAACATGCTCTTGATGCTGCTGACCGGCACGCGGTAGGCGTGGTCGCCGAACACCGCCTTGATGGCGGCCGTCTCGTTGCCGTCGTTCTCGCGGGTGCCGGTGCCGTGGGCGTTGATGTAGTCGTCGGCCGCCGGGGCGACGCCGGCGTCGGCCAGCGCCGCCCGCATCGCCCCCACCATGCCGGCCCCGGTCGGGTCCTGGTCGGTGATGCGGTACGCGTCGGCCGTGCTGCCGTACCCGGCGATTTCCGCCAGCGCCGGGGCCCCGCGGGCCTCGGCGTGCGCCCGCGACTCCAGCACCACGATGCCCGCCCCCTCGCCGAGCACGAACCCGCCCCGGCCGGCGTCGAACGGGCGGCTGGCGGTGGCCGGGTCGGCGTTGGCCGTGCTCAGGGCCGTCAGCCGGTTGAACCCCGTCACGCCGAACGGGTGGATCATGCTGTGGGCCCCGCCGGCGATCATGACGTCCGCGTCGCCCCGGCGGATGATCTGGGCCGCCTCCCCGATCGCTTGGGCGCTCGCCGCACACGCCGTCAGGCTGTTGAGCGCCGGGCCGCGGGCCCCGGTCAGCCGGGCGAGGTGGGCCAGCGCCAAGTTCGGCTCCTGCTCCAGTTCCCGGACCGGGTCCATCCGGGCGAGCGCCGCCCGCGCCCAGGCGACCGTGTCGAGGCCGGCGGCGACTGGGTCCCACGCGGCCAGGCACGACTCGGTGAACGCGGCGAAGTCG
>JAQGHJ010000325.1 GCA_028288905.1 Phycisphaerales bacterium
CGTCGGGTTCAAGGTGGCCGAGGTCCACGCGGCCCACGGGTACCTTCTGCACCAGTTCCTGTCGCACGCCTCGAACCACCGGACGGACGACTACGGCGGGTCGTTCGACAACCGCGTGCGGCTCGTGCTCCGGGTGACCGAGTCGGTGCGGGCGGCGTGGCCGCGGGAACTGCCGGTGTTCGTCCGGCTGTCGTGTACGGATTGGCTTGACGCGCCGGCCGGTCCGGGCGGCGAGCCAGGGGCCTGGGACCTGCCGCAGTCGGTCGAACTCGCTCGGCGGCTGAAGGGGGTCGGGGCCGACCTAATCGATTGCTCAAGTGGCGGGAACACGCCGCACGCGAAGATCCCGGTCGGCCCCGGGTACCAGGTGCCGCTGGCGGCGACCATCCGGCGGGAGGCGGGCATCCCTACGGCCGCCGTTGGCATGATCGTCGACCCCGCCCAGGCCGAGCAGACGGTGTCCAGCGGGCAGGCGGACGCGGTCCTGCTCGCCCGCGCCCTGCTCCGCGACCCGAACTGGCCGCTCCACGCCGCCGCGGCCCTGCGGGCCGAGGTGCGGTGGCCGCCACAGTACGAGCGGACGAAAGCTTGAGAGCCATGACGGCAAAAGGCCCCGCGGCGGGCGAAGGCGGCGTTGCCGTGCCTTCGCCCGCCGCGGGGCCTTTTCTCGTCGGTTCGACGAACTGTAACAGCGTTAGTAGCCCAGGCCCGCGTACGGGGTGAGGAGGCCACTGTACAGAAGGGCATTCGGGTCGACCACGGCGACGGTCGTCAATCCCCCACCGCCCGTTGCTTGGGTGTTGGTCGTAGACTGGGTCGTGGTCGTGTTGTTCGTGGTCGTCGTCGTGCCGGTGCCGATCGGCGCGACGGCCGTCGAGCCGACGGTCGCGGTGGCCGTCGGGTTGTCGACGGTATTGTTGGTGGGCAGGAGGGCCGGGGCAGCGATCGTCGGCACGCTGCCGCTGTTGTTGGTGCCGGGCGCCCCGCCCGGGGCGCTGCTGCCGACCAAATTGCCATTTGGTGTGGCGGTAACGTCGACCCCGGTCCCGGTCGTCGTGCCGGCTCCGGTGGTTGTCCCCGTCCCGGTCGTGGTGTCGGTGCCGGTGACGCCCGTCCCGGTCCCGGCGCTGAGGCCGGTGCCTGTCCCGGTGGTGCCCGTCCCGACGGCCGTCCCGGTGCCGCCCGTGACCGGGCCGGTGCCGACGGTCCCGCCGTTAAGCGTCCCGCCGACCGTGCCGGAACTGGTGTTCACCTCACCGGTGGTCGTCCCGGTCGTGTCCGTGATGGGCGTGGAGGTGCTCACCGTACCCGTGCCTTGGCCGGTGCCGGACGAAACGCCCGTCCCCAGCGACCCGCCGGCCGTGGTGCCGATCACGGTCCCGTCGGCTCCCGTCTGCGTCGAGCCCACAGCGGCGCCACCAGTGGTGGAAGGCGTCGTATTCGTCAGCTGTAATTTGCCGGAGGCGGCGACGCCCTTGGCAGTGAACTAGTCCTTGGTGCCGACCGGCTTATCGAGCAACGTGCCGGCGAGCCGGACCCCGTGCTTCGTCACCTGCCCTTTGACTGAGTCCCCATTGACCGAGTCGTCGCCGATCGTCAGGGTGAACCGCCGCTTGCCGAGCAGTTTTCCGGTGAACTGGACGGTGCCGAGGTCCTCGGCCGCGACCGTGCCGGTCAGGAAGCCGTCGGACGTCCCGCCGGTGAACGTGATCGTGAGGGCGTCGGGCGACGGGCGGGCCTCGCCGGCGACCTTCCCGTACTTGATCGTCCCTTGGTACTCGACGGCTAGCGGTGCGAGCACGGTGGCGGTGGCCGGTGGCAGCGCGGCCAACGGGACCGCTGCCGTGAGTAGCAGGCGGTCCTCCAACGTCTCCAACAGGGGTCGGCTGTCGTTCGCAACGCGGGAGGCGATCGCGGGGGCCCGACGCGTCCGTGCGGTAAGCGTGTTCGGCTGGTTCATTGAAAGGCGCATGGCTGTCTCCGTCGTTCCGGCTTACCGGCCCACGTGCGGGGCCGCTTGATCACGTCTCGTCGGAAAGCGGATTTGCACGGCGCGTGCCGAACATCGCCCATAAAGCGGATGAAGTGCGGCACACCTCACAATAGCGGTTTCTTAACGAACGCAGCGTCAGCGGGTTCGGAAATCCAGTTGAGCCTGCTTGGTCAGCTTTCTCCACGCTTCGGCGGCGGGGACGGCCGCTGCATCCTTACGGTTACGGAACCTCCCACAACGGCCAAATCGTCACCCCCTCTGGCCGCTCGTACTGCCGCGCCTGAGGTTGGCGGCAGGGACGCGAGTCAAACTAGTTGAAACGCGGCCGCGTCCGGTGAGCGGTTCTATGCTCGCGACGCATGTACTACGAACTGACGGATCACTTTGTCGTTGCCGCCGGGCCCGACGCCACCTGGGACTTCTTCAGCACGGCCGAGAACCTGCCGGCAATCACGCCGCCGTGGATGCGGTTCACGATCCGCACGCCCGCCCCCGTCACGATCGGGCAGGACGCGATCTTCGATTACACGATCAGGT
>JAQGHJ010000349.1 GCA_028288905.1 Phycisphaerales bacterium
TAGCTAGGCACGCACGGGCTGGAAGCCCGTGTCACTGACGGGCCCGTCCGTCGCCCTCGCAACCGCTTCACCGAAGGTGGTACACGAGCGATCCGTTCGGTGGCTGGGGGATCGGGCTGGCACGCCAGCCGGCCGTTCGCGACACCCGGCGGGGGCCGCGGTACGCTGGCCGAATGATCATCGCCGGGATCGACGAGGCGGGGTACGGGCCGCTGCTCGGCCCTTTGGTGGTCGGCTGCTGCGCGTTCGAGGTGACGGTCAATTCCGGCACCGGTTCATCGAAGGAGAGCTTGCAAACGCCGCCTGCCGGTGAGCCACCGGCGGCCGCGGGCACCCTAGACGACGAAGCTGCTGCGGCCGCAACCACGGACGACTCCGCCCCGCCGCTCCCGTGCGTGTGGTCCCGGCTGAAGCGGCACGTGAGTCGGTCCCGCAGCAAGACCGGCAAGACGATCCACGTCAACGACAGCAAGCTGGTCTACTCGCCGTCGGCCGGGCTGAAGGAACTCGAGCGGGCGGTGTTGGTGCTGGCGGCCGCCTCAGGTGAGTGGCCGGCGTCGCTCGACGCCCTGCTCGCGCGGTTCGCCCCGCACGCCGTATCCGAGTTGGCCGAGCACCCCTGGTACGCCCCCGGTGCCGGCGAGACGTTCCCGCTCGAACAGGACAAATTGAGCATCCAACTCTTCGCCAAGGGCCTGCGGGCGGAGATGGAGGCGAACGGGGCCCGGCTCGTTCACCTGGGGGCCCGAGTGGTGAGCGAGCGGCCGTACAACCGAATGTTGGCCGCGACCCGGAACAAGGCGTCGGTGCTGTTCACGCAGGGGGCGACGCACCTGGACCACCTGCTGCGGGAGTACGGGCACCGCGACCTGACCGTGTTCTGCGACCGGCTCGGCGGGCGGTCCAGCTACGGGCACCTGCTGCGGACGAGCTTCGATGAGTGGGCGCTGGAGATCGTCCGGCAGGACGACGGGTGGAGCGAGTACGTGCTGCGGCGCGGGCCCGACGCCGTGCGAATCGTGTTCGCCGAGAAGGCCGAGGCCCAGTGCCTGCCGGTGGCCGCGGCGAGCATGGTGAGCAAGTACCTCCGGGAGGCGCTGATGCGGCGGTTCAACGCGTTCTGGCGGCAGCACGCCCCGGGCGTGGCCCCGACGGCCGGCTACCTGCCGGACGGGCACCGGTTCGCCGAGCAGATTGCCGACGCCCGCGGGCGGCTCGGGGTGCGGGACGAGCACCTGATCCGGGCGCGGTAAGCGGGGCTCGCGGACGCGCGGGTCGGCACACCTGCCCGCCGAAGCGGCGAGGCCGTGCCGGGCCCTGTGGTTGCCGTTGCGGGTTCACCGGCATCTGGTTACGGTGGACCGCCGAGGAACAGGGCGGATCGCCCGCCGCCGCCGCCGGACGACCGGCCGTGCGGGTCACGCCGTGAGGAGCTGCTGATGCCCGTGGAGAACTGGTCCGAGACCGTCGTCGTGGTCCGGCTGAGCGACGACCCGTCGTTCAGCGAGGATCTCGACTCGCTCGAGCAGACGCTGGAGAAGAACGACGTCGACGTCGTGCTCGACTTCTCGTCCGTCCACTACATCAACAGCTCGAACATCGCCAAGCTGCTGAAGGTCCGCAAGACGTGCGTGAACAAGGACCAGCGGCTGGTGCTGTGCGCGGTCAACACCCAGATCTGGGGCGCGTTCCTCGTCACCGGCCTCGATAAGGTGTTCCAGTTCGCCGACAACGTGACGATGGGTCTGGCGACCGTGCAACTGGCGTGAGGGCGGGATCGCGAAGCGGGCAAGCGGACGCGGACACGTGCGACGTCAACCGGCACCGCGGACTTGAGCGCGGGCGACCGCTCTTTGTTTAGCCGCTGGACCGAAGGTCCGCCCGGAGGCGCGTGGGTGCCGGGCTCGCGAAGAAGCACCCCAGACGAGGCCCCCCACCCGTCTCCCTGATCGCGATCGACACCGGGAGCCCGATCACTTCGCGGCATTCGCGACAGTCACCCCGCTCGCCGGCTCGGCGGTGACGGCCTCCCACGCCACCTCCTGCAGCACGCGGTTCACGGCCGCGGCGTCTCCCTTCGACAATCCCTGCGTTTTGGCCAGCGCGTCCGGCACCGACAGGCCGATCGGGTTCCGGCCGTAGATGACGGCGTAGTGGCAGTAGGCGGCCAGCACGTAGACCGGTTCCCGGCCGTGGCCGTAGTCGTCGCGGAACAGGTCCGACTGCTTGGCGATGCCGGCGACCTTGCCGCCGGCCACCCGCTCGCGCAGGCGGACGACCGCGTCCCCGACGGGCACGAGGTAAACGGCCTGGTGCCCGACCTGGGGGACGTACCGCGCGTTGAGCCCGTCGATCTGTTCGCGCAACTGGTTGGCGTACGCCGTGCCGAAAGCCGCGACCGCTTTGAGGTCGGCAGTGTCCCGCTGCGCGTTGGCGAACCGGCCTATCAGCAGCCCGTCCTGCGGCACCCACGATGCCTGCACGGTCACCCGCCCCGCCGGGTTGTGGGCGAGCATCAGGTCGGCGTACCGGTCGATGGCCGTGTCCGGCAGCGGCAGGAACGGAGACAACGTCAGCACGTCCGCCCGCCCGGCCGTCAGGGCCTGCTTGGCGAGGTTTTTGTCGGGCGGGAGGGCCCAGTGCTGGGTGACGCTGGACCCGCCGATCATCTGCCGGCCCGCGACCGCGTGGTCCCCGAACCCGCCGGCCGCCGCGATCTGCGCCAGCGGGCCGATGATCGGGACGTGGAAGCTGTGCCCGGCCGTGAACACCCGCAGGCCGTGCGCCGAGGCGGCGGCGGGTTGGGTGGCCTCCGGGCGGGTCGACTGGCCCCGCGCCTGGGGCACTGCGACGAACGCGACAAAGAGGGCCGCGAGTTGAGCCGTCACGCGGAACGTCGAGATCGTCAGGCGCATGCGGCAATCCTCGAAAATGCGGGACCGGCGTTTGCACGGCCGGCGGGCTCGCGTCCCAGGGCGACGGCTACGACGCCACGAGTGTCACCGACGCCCGGCAATCGCGCACGGGTTGAAAACCCGTGCCACGGCGGGACGCGCCCCCGACCCGTCGCCGTCGCGCCGGCTCTCAGTGCCCCTCGACCGGCTCGCCGAGCAGCTTCTTCAGCTCGACGAGCTTCTCCTGCACGACCGACGGGGTGGCCGCCTCCAGGTTCAGGCGGAGCAGCGGCTCGGTGTTGCTCTTGCGGACGTTGAACCACCAGTCGCCGAGGTCGACCGTCACGCCGTCGAGGTAGTCGATCTCCGCCTTCTTGTACTGCTCGGCCAGGTCGCGGATCTTGCCGTCCTTGTCCTCGACGTGGAAGTTCAGCTCCCCGCTCTGGGCGTACGTGTGGAACGGCTTGACGACCGCGCTGACCTTGCCCGGCTGGGCCGACACGATCGACAGCATGTGGGCGAACGCGATGGCGGCCGAGTCGGCGAAGAAGTTGTCGCGGTAGTAGATGTGCCCGGACAGCTCGCCGCCGAACACCGCCTTCGTCTCGGCCATCGTCTTCTTGATGAACGCGTGCCCGACCCGGTCCCGCCGCGGCACCCCGCCGGCGGCCGTGATCGTGTCCGGCACGACGTGGCTCGACCGCAGGTCGTACACGACGGTCGCGCCCTTGTTCGCGGGCCTAGTCAGCAGGTCCTTGGCCATCACGGCGGTGACGATGTCCGACCCGATCGTCCTGCCCGTCTCGTCGAGGAACATCGCCCGGTCGGCGTCGCCGTCGAAGCAGGCCCCGAGGTCGACCGGCACCTCCTTCATTTTCGCCTGGAGCATCGCCAGGTTCGCCTCGACGAGCGGGTTCGGCTCGTGGGTGAAGCTGCCGGTGATCTCGAACAGGATCGGCACGATCTCCAGCCCCGGGATGTTGCCGAACACGGCCGGCACCATCTTGCCGGCCATGCCGTTGCTGGCGTCGATCGCGACCTTCAGCGGCCGCTTCAGGTCCAGGAACTGGAGCACGTGGGCGCGGTAGGCGGCCCAGAGGTCCTGCTCCTCGAGCTTGCCGGTGACGCCGGTGTCGCCGGTGCGGTTCAGGGTGGCGGCGATCCGCTTGATGTCGTCGAGCCCGGACGCCGACCCGATCGGCTTGGCCTTGGGGCCGCTGATCTTGAACCCGTTGTACTGGACCGGGTTGTGGCTGGCCGTGGTCTGGATGCCGCCGACGCAGTCGAAGTGGTTGATCGCGAAGTAGATGAACGACGTGTCGATCATGCCGACGTCGATCACGTTCATCCCGGTCGACCGGATGCCGTCGATCAGGGCCTTGGCGAGCGACGGCGAGTGCGGCCGCATGTCGCGGCCGACGCACATCGTGTCCTCCATCTTCACCCGCTGGTCGGCGGCGACGCCCTGGCGGCTCCGCTTGAGGAACTGGGCCGACGCGTGCCCGACCTTCCAGGCGGCCTCCTCGTTCAGCGGGGACGGGTAGGTCGCGCGGACGTCGTAGGCTTTGAAGATCTTCTCGATCATGGTCGGTGCGGCTCGGGGTTGGGGCGCGGGGGCCGGCCGGCGTGACCCACACGCCGGCCGGCCGGAGGCGGGCGGCCAGTCTAGCGGTGGGCCGGAGGGCGGGCAACGACCCGCC
>JAQGHJ010000818.1 GCA_028288905.1 Phycisphaerales bacterium
CGTTCGGCGTTAGCCACCCTTTCACATCCCATTGGCCGTGTGTCGCTGGCTTGGCCGCGCGGTGGACGAGGGGTCCATCGCTGCGCTCAGGATTACATCCGTGGGGACCATTGTCCCGTGCGGGCCGTCGCGCCTCCGGCGGTACGGCTCACGACCCCGCGGCCTCTACTCCCCCCGCCCCCGGGTCGTTGTTCTCCGCCCTTCCCTCCACATAGAACCAATCGTGGATCGGCCGAAGGATCTCTCGCACCTCCGCCAGCAGCGCCGGATCGATCGGCGTCGCCGCCCAGTCGGCCCACTTCTGCACGTTCGCCGGGTTGGCCGACCCGACCACGCACGTCGCCAGGTCCGGGTTCGCGATTGAGAACTGCAACGCCAGCTGGGCGATGTCGACGCCCCGTTTGGCGCAGTGCTCGGCCGCCAGCTTGGCCGTCGTGCGGACGAGCGGGGTCGCCTTGTGCCACGCCGGCAGGGTGGCGTTCGTCAGCAACCGGGCGCTGAACGGGGCCGCGTTCATCACGCCGACGCCCTTCCCCTTCAGGTACGGCACGAGGTCGGCCAGCATCGTGTTCTGGAGCGTGTAGTGGTTGTAGCTGAGCACCACGTCCAGGTCGGTGCGGTCGAGCACGTACCGGAAGATGTTCATCGGGTACCCGCTGACGCCGACGAACCGCACCATCCCCTTCTTTTGGAGCACCCGCAGCTGCGGGATCGTCTCCTCGACGATCTGCTTCATGTCGACGAATTCGATGTCGTGGCAGAGGACGAAGTCGAGGTGGTCGGTCTTCATCCGCTCCAGCGACACCTCGACGCTCTCGATGACACGGGCGGCCGAGAAGTCGAACCGCGTCCCGCTGTACCGCCCGAGCTTCGTCCCGAGCAGGTAACTGTCCCGCGGCACGCCCTGCAGCGCGACGCCGAGCAGCACCTCCGACATCCCCCGGCCGTAAAACGGGGACGTGTCGATGAAGTCCATCCCCAGGTCCAGCGCGACCCGGACGGCCCGCATCGCCTCGGTCAAATCGACATTACGAAACTCAGCCCCGAGCGATGACGCGCCGAAGCTGAGGACGGGCAGGGTCAGGCCGGTGTTGCCGAGCGGGCGACGGTCCATGCTGAGTCACCTTGCGAGTAAAGGCCTTCTCGGGCGTCACTTCCCTCCCGCGGCCCTGGCCGGTGCCTGCGCCGGCAACACCGTCGCCGACAGGATCACGGCGGAACCCGCGTCGTCCAAGCCCCGACAGGTCGCCTTGAGCAGGAGCGGGTCGCCCCGCTTCACCACCTCGGACTTGGCCAGGGTCGCGACCACGCCGACCTTACCCGGGACGTCCAGGTTCACCAGCGTGCTGTACTCGCCGGCCTTGACAGATCCAGCCTTGCCCTCAATTAACAGCTCTTTAGGGTTAGTCCGGTCGCCGAACTTCTTCCCCGCGTCGTTCGCGGCTTTGGCGAACGCAGCGGCCAAGTCGGCGGCGGCGACCTTACGCAGCGGGTTCGGTTCCAGCTCCCGGAATTCGCAGTGGGTGAGCCGGACCCGATCCTTCGCGACGCTCTCGACCTCGCCGGTGACCTGCACCTTCTGGTTCTGTGCCAGCCTGACCGCCGCGGCCTGTTGCGCCTCGCCGAGTTCCGCGTCGACGAACAGGCCGAACGTGTCCCTGGGCTTCAACAGCCCGGCCTTGAGCGTCAGCAGCCCGCCGTCGGTCGACGACACCGGGCCGGTCAGCTCGACGAGCTTCCCCTTGAGCTTGGCCTCGGACGCCGCCGGGTCGGCTACGGCTTCTTTCACGAACTGCTCGGCCGTCGCCCTCACGTCGACCTTGCGCTTTGGCGGGTCGGCCGACGGGGCGAGGGGGGCCAAGGCGAACACGGCCGCGCAGAAGGTCAGGCAACGCCATCGCATGGGGTCCTCCGTGTCAACGCGGCTGACGTCGGGCCCTCCGGGCGTCGGTCCACCACTCCGGTTCAATCCATCCGCACGCCCACCGTCAGCAGCAGGTTCGCGAACCGCTGCTGGTCGGCCGTCTGGATCGTCAGCACGTGGTCCTCGGTGCTGACGGCCTTGTAGAACGACCACTTCTCGATCGGCTCCAGGGCCACGCCGACCCCGGCCGCCGCGATCGTCTTCTTGTAGTCCGCCCACACCGGCGGGTCCTCGGTCAGCGCGTAGGGGCCGGTCGTCTCGTACCCCATCGTGTTGGCGGCCTCGATCGGGACCGCGCTCAGCACCGCCTCCAGCACCTGGTTCACCAGCGGCACGCCGGGCATCAGGTTCAGCGACACGACCTCGGCGTGCGGCCCGCGGGCGCTGCTGGCCGGGTAGTTCCCGTCCGCGATCAGCACCTTCGCGTGGTGCCCGGCCCGGGCCAGCACCTCCAGTATCTTCGGGTGGATGAGTTTGGAGCGAAGCATGGGAAGTGGAGGAATTGCAGATTGCGGATTTCAGATTGCAGAATGAAAGGCGGGAGGCCAGCTACGGATGGACACAGATGTGGAGCAATGCTAATCAGGTGCGTTTGCCCCCGCCCTTCTCCTCATTCGTGTTCATCTGTGTCCATCCGTGGCTGACCTCCCCCGAAGGTTAACAAAAGTGGGTTCGGAACGCCTCGATCGTTTGCCGCGCCGCCGCGGCCGGGTCGGGGTACGGCAAGGCCTCGGCGGACACGTACCCGGCGTACCCGATCTGCCGTAAAGCCGC
>JAQGHJ010000414.1 GCA_028288905.1 Phycisphaerales bacterium
CGCCGCGGCCGGCCGAAGCGTGGTGGCGGTGTGGACGACGTACTCGGCGGCGGATCGATTCGGGCGGGGGCCGCTGGCGTCGGCCGTCTCTGCCGACGGCGGGCGGACGTGGGCTGCCGGCCCGAACCCGGCCGACGACGGGGCGAGCACCGGGCACGCGTTCGTCGACGTGGCCGCCGACGCGGGCGGGGCGTTCCACTGCGGCTGGCTCGACGGCCGCGGGCCCGACGACGGCAAGGGGAACGGGCCGGGCAAGGGGCTGCGGTACGCGCGGTCGACCGACGGCGGGCGGACGTGGTCGGCCAACCAGACCCTCGTCGACGCCACCTGCGAGTGCTGCTGGAACGCGGTCGCGACCGCCCCGGGCGGGCGGGTGTGGGTGCTGTACCGCCAGAAGGCCCCGCGCGACATGGCCGTCGTCGGGTCGGCCGACGGCGGCAAGACCTGGGCCGCCCCGGTCACCGTCGGGGCGTTCGACTGGAAGGTCGACGTCTGCCCGCACGTCGGCGGGGCGGTGGTGCCGGTGCCGGGCGCGTCGGCTTCGTCGCCGTCCGCGGCCCCGGCACTGCGGGCGGTGGTGTGGACGGCCAAGGGCGGGGACGCGTTCGGATGCTTCGCCGTCAGGTCTCCGGACGCCGGCGCGACGTGGGCCGCCCCCCATCGGCTCGGGGACTTCCGCGGGAACCACCCGGACCTGGCCGCCGACCCCGCCGGCCGGTTGGCGGCGGCGTGGGACGTGCTGACGGACAAGGGTCGGGTCGTCGTCGCCAGCACGTCCGCCGACGGCGGGGCGACCTGGTCCGCCCCGACTTCGCTGAGCGACCCGGCAGCCGGCGGGACGCACCCGCGCGTCGTCCCGCTCACGGCCGGCACCGGCGGGGGCGGCGGCGGTTTCCGCGTCCTCTGGACCCAGGCGCCGACCGACCGCCCGGCCGAATGGACGTCGGCGGTCGTGCGGTAGGCTCCCGTCCGGACGCACGCGCAAGGGGGCATTGTTCTGGTTGGCACGGGCAAGCTTCTTGTATGACCGTGTCCTCTTGGGCGACCGAAGACGCGGGCAAACAAGAAGTTTACCCGTACCACCAGGGAGCAAATCACCCTCCTATGCCGGGCCCTCGTCCTGCCGGTTCCGTTGTCCCGCTAGGTCCGTTCCCGCCCCGGCTCGGTTCCGCTACATTTCTGGCCGCGGCGGGGGACGGATCCCGCCGCTGCCCCCACGCCCGACCACCGAGCCGCCCGTGCACCTGACCATCTTCCGCAAGGGGCTGCTGCTGATCGCGGTCCCGCTCGTGTTCCAGTTCGCGTTCATCGGGCTGCTATCGCGAATGTCGGCCGACTCGGCCGAGGCGGCGCGGTGGGCCCTGCACACGAAGGACGTGATCATCGAGGCCGACGCGGCACTGGCCCGCTGCGTGGCCGCGCAGGCCGCACTGCGCGGGTACGCGATCACCGGCGACCCGACGTTCGACGCCCAGGCGGCGGCCGAGCGGGACGCGGGGACCCGGCAACTCGCCGCCCTGCAGCGGCGGGTCCAGGACAACCCGCCCCAGGTCGAGCGGGCCCGCCGGATCCAGGCGCTGATGCGGGAGTTCGTCGCCTGGCAGGAGGAGGTCACCGCGCTGGTCCGCCGCGGCGAGCGGGCGGCGGCGGCCGGCGTGATCGCCAAGCTGGACGGCCAGCGGCGGCTCGGGCTGGTCCGGGCCGCGGTCGACGAGTTCCTGTCCGTCGAGGAGGGGCTGGACCGCGAGCGGATCGACCGGCTGAACGCCGCCCGGTCGGCCCAGCAGCGGGCGATCATCGCGGAGGTGGCCGCGGCGACGATCGTGACCTGTCTCGTCGCGTACCTGTTCAGCCGCGGGATCGCGACCCGGGTGGCGGCCGTCACCCGCAACGCCGAGCGGCTGGCGGAGAACGAGCCGCTGTCGGCCCCGCTCGCCGGCGGGGACGAGATCGCCCGGCTGGACGCGGTCGTGCACGAGTCGGCCCGCCGGCTTGCGGCGGCGGCCGACACCGAGCGGGCGGACAAGGACGAGATCGAGCGGCGGGCCATCGACCTGGCGGCCGCCAACGAGAGCCTCCGGCTCCAGACGCAGGAGAACGAGCTGTTCGTGTACAGCGTCAGCCACGACCTGCGGAGCCCGCTGGTCAACCTTCAGGGGTTCAGCAACGAGCTCGTCCACGCAGGGGCCGACCTGCGGCGGGCCGTGACCGACGACCGGGTGCCGGGCGACGTCCGGGAGCGGGTCCGACGGGTGCTCGACGAGGACGTCGGGGACTCGATCAAGTACATCCAGTCGGCCGTCACCCGGTCGGCCGCCATCATCGACGCGCTGCTGCGGCTCAGCCGGGCCGGGCGGGTCGAGTACCGGGTCCAGAACGTCGACCTCGGCCCGGTCGTCGACCGGGTGATCCATGCGATGGCCGGCACGATCGCCGCGAAGTCCGCCGAGGTGTCGGTCGCCGGGCCGCTGCCGCCGTGCCGCGCGGATCCGACGGCGGTCGAGCAGATCTTCGGGAACCTCGTCGGGAACGCGGTGAACTACCTCGACCCGTCTAGGCCCGGGCGGGTGCAGGTCGGGGCGCTCGCGGGCGGGACGGGGGCCGGACCCGCGCCGGCCGGCGGTGACCCGGACGGCGGGTCCGGGAGCGGGCGGCCTTCCGCCGCAGGCCGGATCACCTATTATGTGCGGGACAACGGGCTCGGCATCCCGGCCGCGTTCCTGGGCAAGGTGTTCGTCGCGTTCCAGCGGTTGCACGGGGACGTGGCCAAGGGTGAGGGGGTCGGGCTGGCGCTGGTCCGGCGGGTGGTCGAGCGGCACGGTGGACGGATCTGGGTCGAGTCGACGGAGGGCGTCGGGACGACGTTCTACGTCTCCCTGCCACCGGCCGGCACGCCCGACGAGACCGCGTAGGCGACGTAGGTGACGCCGCCCCGGGGCCGGGCCCAGCCCACAGGGGCGAGGATTAGCGAAAGCGTGGACGACATGACCGTACAGCCGGTACACATCATCCTGACCGAGGACGACGACGGGCACGCGTCGCTCGTCGAGCGGAACCTCAAGCGGGCGGGGCTCGCCAACGGGTTCACCCGGCTGCGGGACGGGCAGGAGGCGGTCGAGTACTTCCACGGGCCGGACGCCAAGCTGCCGTCCGGGTGCACGGCCAACAACTGCGTGCTGCTGCTGGACATCAACATGCCGCGGGTGGACGGGGTGGAGGTGCTGCGGCGGCTGAAGTCCGACCCGCGGACGTCGTCGCTCCCGGTCATCATGCTGACGACGACCGACGACCCGCGGGAGGTCGAGCGGTGCTACGCCCTCGGGTGCAACGTGTACGTGACGAAGCCGGTCGAGTACGAGTCGTTCGTCGAGGCGGTCAAGCGGCTCGGGTTCTTCCTACAGGTCGTGAAGCTGCCGGCCCCCGCCGCTGCCGCGCCCGCGCAGCGGCCCCCCGCGGTCGGCTGAACGCATGGACGCCGCTGGGCCGACGGGGCTGCTATCGTTGCCGGCCCGCCCGGCCCCGGTGGAATGTTCCCTTCACCGCCTCGGGCGTGCCGCCCGCGCCGCTGCCCCCTCAGTTCCGACGTACGAACGCCGACCGACCGGCCGGAGACTTGCCCGCGTGGCCGACCAACCCGCCCACCGCATCCTGCTGCTGGACGACGACGAGGGGCTGCTGGCCCTGTGCCGGCGGACGCTGACCCGGGCCGGGCACGCGGTGGTGGCCGCCGGCACCCCGGCCGAGGCTGAAGCCCTGCTGTCGGCCGAAGCCGACGGGCACGCCAAGCGGGTCAGCCTGATCGTGATGGACTACCAGCTCGGCGGCCCGGTGACCGGGCTCGATTTCTTCCGGGCGCTGGCCGCCCGCGGGCTGGCCCCGCCGGCGGTCTTGGTCACCGGGTTCAGCGACGAGGGCCGGGTGCTCGAGGCGCTGCGCGCCGGCGTCCGGGACGTGGTCCGCAAGACCGAGGACTTCTTAGAGCGGCTACCGGTGGCGGTCGACCGGGTGCTGCGGGAGGTCGACGCCGAGGAAAAGGCCCGGGAGGCCGACGCCCTGCGGGAGAGCGAGCTGCGGCTCCGGCTGGCGCTGGAGACGGGGCAGATGGGGGCGTGGGAGTACGACTTCGGGGCCGGGGTGCTGCGGTGCACGGACATCTGCAAGGCCCACTACGAGTTGCCGGCGGCGGCGGCCCCGACGTTCGACGACGTGCTGAACGCCGTCCACCGGGACGACCGGGACCGGGTGCGGATGACGTTCCGCCGGGCGGCGGCGGCCCGGGGCGA
>JAQGHJ010000487.1 GCA_028288905.1 Phycisphaerales bacterium
ACCTGTCGCTGGCGAAGATCGACGAGGGGGCGACGAGCCCGCGGCGGGCGCTGGAGCGGTACGTCCAACTGTTCCACGCGACGCTCAAGCCGGACCAGCGGATGTGCCTGTGCGGGATGCTGGCGACCGAGCTGGTTACGCTCCCGCCGGAGGTGCAGGCGGACGTGCGGCAGTTCTTCGAGGACAACGAGGCGTGGCTGGCCCGGGTGCTCGGGGAGGGCCGGCGGGCGAAGGCGCTGGAGTTCGAGGGGTCGACGGCCGCCGCCGCCCGGTGCGTGTACGCGGCGCTGCACGGGGCGATGCTCAGCGCCCACACGTTTGGGGACCCGGCCCGGCTGACGACGACCGGGCGGTGGCTGCTCGACGCGCTGCTGCCGCCTGAGATGGACGCGCTGCTCGTTCAGGTCCAGCGGCGGGAGGCGGGGGAGTAAGCGGACGTGCCCGCCCGCTGCCGGGCGCCAAGTCCCCGAGCATCGAGCGGCCTCCGGCCCCTCCCCGTGCGGGAGAGGGTTGGGGTGAGGGTGAGCGTCGAGGCGGGTCGTGCTTGCGGACCCCTTGGCCCGATCACTCGGGACCAACGCGCCGGGGCGGGCCGACGAGCTGCGGAACCCGGTGCGGTTCGGGCAGCAGCTGACCACCGCGTTCCGGAACTCCCGGCCGGGCCGGCGGGGGTCGACCGGCCAGCAGTTGGCGACGTACGAGGGGGTTGCGGCTGTGCGCCTACCTGCGAAGGCCGCGGAGTCGGCCAAGGTGGTCCGGAGCCGGACGTCCTCAGCGGTGAGCTGACGCCGCTCCTCGTGGGCCGCAACCCCGACTGCGCCGGCGACTCACCTCGTATCCGTCCTGACCCGGCAGCCCGACGTCGCACACCTGCACATCGTGGCGCCCGTGCCTGATGAGCGAGTCCAGGAACGCCGCTACCGCTCGGCTCGCGCAATCGGCCGCGGTCACGCCCGCCCCGCACCGCTCCAGCACCCACTGGACCGCCGTCCGGGTGCCCGCTTCATCCTCGACCACCAACGCACGCGTTCGGCAGCACGTCCGCGTGGGCCGCCCTTCTCTCGATTCGAGATATTCGCAATGTTCGGCCGCTTCTAGGCTTGTGTAGTATTCCCGTCCGTGGATCGACAGCCGACATCTTCCCCAGCCGGTTCTCCTGCGACCGCCGGCCGAATGGTCGAACGCGTTCGCGCGTTCGATTGGTCGAAAACACCCCTCGGGCCAATGACCGCGTGGCCGGGGAGTCTGAGGACCGCGGTCGGCATCTGCCTAGGCAGCCGCTTCCCGATGTTCGTCTGGTGGGGCCCGGATCTCGTCAACATCTACAACGACGCCTACGTGCCGGTGCTCGGCCAGCGCCACCCGGACGCCCTCGGGCGGCCCGCCCGGGAGCTCTGGGGCGAGATCTGGCCCGTCCTCGGCCCACAGGCCGACGCCGTGATGACCCGAGGGGAGGCGACCTGGAACGAGCGGGTCCTCCTCGTCATGGAGCGGCACGGGTACGCCGAGGAGACCTGGTTCACCTGGTCCTACAGCCCGATCCCGGACGCGGCCGGCGGCGTCGGCGGCCTGTTCTGCGCGTGCACCGAGGAGACGCCGCGGGTCCTCGCCGAGCGGGAGCGGGACCGGCTCACGGCGCAACGGCGGGAGGCCGAGGAGCGGCTCCGCCGAAGCGAGGAGCGGGCGCGGACGCTCATCGACTTCCTGCCCGGCGGGGCCGCGTTCCTCGTCGACCCCGAGCTCCGCTACCTCCTGGCCGGCGGGGAGGCGCTCCGGGCGGCCGGGCTCGAGCCTGAAGACTTTGTCGGGAAGACGGTCGCCGAGGCGGTAGACCCCGCCCTTGCGGCCGACCACGAGCGGTTCTATCGGCAGGCGCTCGCCGGGACGCCGTTCACCCACGAGCACGAGGCCGGGGGGCGGGCGTACGTGTCCCGCGGCGTGCCGATGCGGGACGGGGCCGGCGGGGTGTACGCCGTCCTCGCCTTCTCCCACGACGTCACCGACCGGAAGGTCGCCGAGGCCCGCGCCCAGGACATCCTGGAGAGCGTGACGGACGGGTTCTTCTCGCTCGACCGCGACTGGCGGTTCGCGTACGTGAACGCGGCGGCCGAACGGTTCCTCCTCCGGGGGCGGGGTGAGCTCGTCGGCCGGAACATCTGGGCTGAGTTCCCGGCGGCCCTGGGCACTCACTTCGAGCGCGAGTACCGCCGGGCGATGGCGGAGAACGTGACCACCCTGTTCGTCGAACACTACCCGGCCCCCCTCGACCGCTGGTACGAGGCGCGGGCCTACCCGTCGGCCACCGGGCTCTCGGTGTACTTCCAGGACATCACCGAACGCCGCCGCGCGGAGGAGGCCCTCCGGGAGGCCCGGGAGCGGTTGGAGGTGTCGCTCGGGGCCGAGCGCGCGGCAAGGCTGGAGGCCGAGCGGGCGAGCCGGATGAAGGACGAGTTCCTGGCCACCCTGTCGCACGAGCTGCGGACGCCGCTGAACGCGATCCTCGGCTGGTCCCAGATCCTCGCCCGGGGGGATCAGATCGACCCGGACACGCGGGACGGGCTCGCCGTCATCGAGCGGAACGCCCGGACTCAGGCGGAGCTCATCGAGGACCTGCTCGACATGAGCCGGATCGTCTCCGGGACCCTCCGCCTCGACGTCCAACCGGTGGACTTGCCCGCCGTCGTCAAGGCGGCCGTCGAGACCGTCAGGCCCGCGGCCGACGCGAAGGGGATCGGGCTCCAGGTCATCCTCGACCCGGCGGCGGGTCCCGTTTGGGGTGACCCCCGGCGCCTCCAGCAGGTGTGCTGGAACCTCCTCAGTAACGCCGTGAAGTTCACCCCTAAGCGCGGGCAGGTTGGGGTCGTGCTAGGACGGGTGAACAGTCACCTGGAGGTCGGCGTCACCGACACCGGCGAGGGCATCAGCCCCGAGTTCCTGCCGCACGTGTTCGACCGATTCCGGCAGGCGGACGGGTCGACGACCCGGCGTCACGGCGGGGTCGGCCTCGGCCTCGCCATCTGCAAACAACTTGTCGAGCTCCACGGCGGGTCGGTCCGGGTGAAGAGTCCGGGCACGGGGAAAGGCAGCACGTTCACCGTCGTCATCCCGGTCGCCGCCGTCCGCCCGGGACCGGACGGCGGGCCAGGGGGGCACCGTCCCTCTGGGCCCGGAGGGAACGGGGCCGACGCCTTCGCGCGGCTCGACGGGTTGCGGGTCCTCGTCGTGGACGACGAGCCGGACGCGCGGTTTCTCGTGCAGCGACTCCTCGAAGATTGCGGGGCGGTCGTCCGCGCGGCCGGGTCGGCCGAGGAGGCGATGGCGCTCGTTGGGGCCGAGGTGCCGGAGGTGATCGTCAGCGACGTCGGGATGCCGGGCGAGGACGGGTACTCGCTGATCCGGCGGGTGCGGTCGCTCCCCGCCGCCCGGGGCGGCACCGTTCCCGCCCTGGCGCTCACCGCGTACGCGCGGAGCGAGGACCGGGTGCGGGCCACGCACGCCGGGTTCCACGCGCACGTCACTAAGCCGGTTGAGCCGGTGGACCTGGTGACGGCGGTGGCGACGCTCGCGGGGCGGGCGGGTGCTTGAGGTTCGAGGGGCGGCCGCTGCTGGGGCTCGCGTGCGTCGCCTAAGTGAACGACGACATCGCCCGGGCGGGAGAGGGCCGAGACTGACCTGCCGGCCCTGCGACCCCACTACCCAATGACCCGGCCGGCGAGACCCGCCACGACGGTCAGGAACTCGTCCGGCTCGACCGGCTTCGTGACGTGTGCCTGGAACCCGGCGGCGAGCGCGCGGTCCCGGTCCTCGGGTCGGGCGAAGGCCGTGAGGGCCGCGGCCGGGATGCGGCCGCCCTCGTCCGGCCGCAGCGCCCGGACGCTCCGGATCAACGCGTACCCGTCCGTCTCGGGCATCCCGATGTCGCTGACCAGTACGTCCGGAAGCTCCCCCCGCACCGCCGCCAGTCCGTCCGCCGCGCTCCCGGCAATGAACACGCGGGCCCCGCGGCCCTCGAGGACGCGCCGCGCGAGCGAAAGGGCGTCCGGCTCGTCGTCTACCACCAGGACGCTCACGCCCGCCAGGTCCGCCCGAGCGCCGTGCTGCCCGCCGCCGCCGCCGAGTGGCTTGCCCGCCCTACGCCCCGACGGCGTGCCGGCACCACGATCGGCGGCGGTGGCGGCCGGGAGCGTGACAACGAACGTCGCCCCCCGACCGTTCCCCTCGCTCTCCGCCCGGACTCCGCCGCCGTGGAGGTCGACCAATTGTTTCACCAAGGCCAGGCCGATCCCGAGCCCGCCGTGCCGCCGGGTCATCGCCCCGTCGGCCTGCCGGAACCGGTCGAACACGTGCGGCAGGAACT
>JAQGHJ010000489.1 GCA_028288905.1 Phycisphaerales bacterium
CGCCCCCGCCCGCCCGCGGCGTCGTAATGTTTAAGCGGCTCGGGCTACCGGGCTGCCCGCCAGCGACGGGCGAGCAGGCCGACGGCGGCGGTCGCCAACGCGCCACCCACGGCCGGCTCCGGGACGACGTCGGCCGCCCGGTACGCCTCCAGTTGGGCCAAGGTCAGCGCCCCGGCCGCGTTGCCTGCCGTCTGGGTTCCGTCGATCCGGAAGTTGTCGGCAGTCGCGACCAGCGTCCGATCGTTGGCCGACCGGTTGAACACGTTCAGGGCGACGTTTTCTGACCCGACCGCGCCCTGGTTGATCGACAGCGTGTTGACGAGGGCGACGGACGGGCTGCCACCGCCAGCCTCGGCGGCGTTGCGGAACCCGCGGTAGAACTTCACGTTGTTCGCCGTCGCCGTCCCGTCGTACGTGACGGCGAAGAACATCCACGTCTGGGTGGCCGAATAAAAGTTCCCCGAGTCGGCCAGATTGCCGGCCGCGTTCCCGTTCACCTGCAGCTGCACGTTGCCCACCGAACTGAACTGGATCAGCTGGCCGGCGGTTCCTGAAACGTTCTCCATGATCCGCCCGCTGCTCAGGGCAACCGCGGTCGGGCTCCGGAGCCAGACGGAAATCGTGAACGAAGCCAAGGCGTCGATCGCGTTGTCGTCGGCCGCGTGGTCGGCCCTGCCGCCAGTGACCGGGCTGCTGCCGGTTACGGTAGCGTTCGCGAACGCCCGATCGCCCACCTGCCCGGACACCCCCGACCCGGCCGCCCCGACCACCGCCGGGCTCTGGATCCGGATGGGCGTGGCGTCGGTGCCGGTGCTCGCCGACAGGGGCGGGGTGCTCCCGTCGGACGCGTCAAACCGGTACTCCACGATCGGAGCGGCCGCGGCCGCTCCGGCCATAATTCCGACAGCAGCGGCCACGAGGGCCGACGGCCCGATCGCGCACTTTATAGACGCCATGCTCTGCTCCTCAGGTTCCCCGAACGCGGGGACGGCGGAAATGCGAACTCCGCACCGTTCGGTAGGAATGTCCCCCGCACGCTGTTTACCTGGGCTGGCGGGCCGGCGTTGTCCGACCCGCCGTCGTCCGGTACGTTCGCCGGCTTATGCCGACCGCCCCGAACCCCGCCCCGCTGCCGGCTTCCGGCACCGCCCCGCGCGCCCTCGAAGTCCTCCCGAGCATCGACCTCCGCGGCGGCCGGGTCGTCCGGCTCCGGCAGGGGGACTACGCGGACCAACTGAACTACGCCGTCGACCCGCTAGCCGTCGCCCGGTCGTTCCGGAACGCCGGGGCGGCGTGGACGCACGTCGTCGACCTGGACGGGGCGAAGGAGGGTCGGCCGGCGCAGCTGGACCTCGTCGCCAAGGTCATCGCCGCGTCGGGGCTGAAGGTGCAGGTCGGGGGCGGCGTGCGGTCGACGGCCGACGTCGAGGCGCTGCTGGCCGCCGGGGCCGCCCGGGTGGTCGTCGGGACGAAGGCGATCGAGGACTGGGCGTGGTTCGAGTCGCTCGCGCTCAACCCGGCGTTCGCCCACAAGCTCGTGTTGGCGCTGGACGCCAAGGACGGCCTGGTCGCCACCCGCGGGTGGACCGAGACGTCGAACCTCCGCGCGGTGGACGTGGCGGCCAAGGTGGCCGGGTGGCCGGTCGGAGCGATCCTGTACACGGACGTCGCCAAGGACGGGATGATGGGCGGGCCGAACGTCGCCCACACGAAGGCGCTGGCCGACGCCGGGCCGGTGCCGGTGATCGCGTCCGGCGGGGTCGGGCACGTCGGGCACGTCCGGGCCGTCCGCGACGCCCCGCCGATCTGGGGCGTGATCGTCGGCCGGAGCCTGTACGAGGGGACGCTCGACCTGCGGCAGGCGATCCGGGTGGCGCGGGGGGACGAGGCATGAGCCCGCTTCGGGACGCGCGGCAGTGGCGTGCCCTCCGAACGACCCACGGTAGGTGGACGATCGTCCGCTGACGCTCGCGTTGCTCAGTCACCTCGACGCAATCCGAAGAGGGGGAGAGTGAGCTTCTCCCCGTTTAACGGTCGGACCGTACGCTGAAGCGAGGCGCGCGAAGCGAACGTCTACCGTTTCCCCGTCACGTCTACCTTTTCCCCGCGCTGAACGCGGGACCCGGCGAGCCGTCCGAGAGGTGGCTTGCCCCTACCGTTCCCCCACCTTGCCACCTTCCCCGCGCCGCCGGCACGCGCGGCATAAACCATCGTCCTAGACCCCGGATTCCGGCTTCTGCCCTGATCCGGCCACCGACCGCGCCGCCGCCCGAATTGCACAGTTGGGGCGGCAACACGACGCCTATCGCCCGCCGCGGCCCGCCCGACGAATGTCCGGGTGACGCCATGCGGGCCCGTCCCGGAGCGATCCGGGCTTCCCGCCGGCGACCGCCGCCGGCCGCTTGTTGTGGCTTCTCCACCGATCACTCTGTAAGGAGCGACCCTATGTTCTCGTTCCGCCACGCGTTCGCCGGCCTCCGCACCCTCGCCCTCGGCACCGCCGCGTTCGCGGCCGCCACGTTCGCCTCGGCCGCCCCGGCCCGGGCCGGGCTGACCACCGTCATGCCGGAGACGGACGCGTCCGAGCAGGGGCACGCCGACATCATGGCCCACCAGTACGGCGGCGCGTTCGCCGCCCTCGCCAACGGCGGGTACACGAACGGCACCGTCACCGCGACCCGGGTGGACGACGCGAAGGACACCGTCTGGTACGGCGGGTCGGTCAAGGTCGACTCGGTCGCGTCGTTCGCCCGGTCGAACCAGACGTTCGGGCTGACGCTGAACGACGGGTCGGGGACCGCCCACGACCTGTTCTCGACCAACGCGTTCGGGTACGCGGCCGCCGGCAGCTCGGCCCAGATCAGCCTCGGGTCCAGCCCGTGGCAGTTCACGCTCGACAACGGGGCGACGCTGATGAAGACGTCGTCCCTGGCGGCGGCCAACGGGTCGGCGTGGGACCAGATGGTGACGTACAAGGTCGACGGGCTGGCCGACGGGCGGAGCACGTACCTGATGTTCTGGGAGGACTCGTCGCTGGCGACCGGCGACCGGGACTACAACGACTTCGTCGCCCAGGCGAGCTTCTCCGGGGCCGGCGGCCCGACGGCCGTCCCGCTACCGCCGGCCGCCTGGGCCGGGCTGACCACGATGGCCGGGGCGCTGGCCGTCACGGCGTGGAAGAAGCGGAAGGCACAGACGGCGTGAGCCAGCCGGACGCGACGTTCGAGACCGGATGAAACGAACGGGCCGGGCGGGTCGAAATGACCTGCCCGGCCCGTTTTCGTCGACGCCGTAGGTTGTCGCGACGTGGCCGCGTCCGGCCCCCTCTCCCTTCGGGAGAGGGTCGGGGTGAGGGTGAAGGACGAGACGACCTCGGACTCGCCAGCCATCCGGCCCGATAGCACGAGGCCCTCCCGGCGCTCAAAGTCACCCGCCGGGGCTTCGCCCCGACGACCTCTCCCGGTGGGAGAGGTGAAATCCACCGCCCGCCCCTCCGCACCCGCGACGCCTCCCCGTCGCCGACCGCCTACTTCGGCAAGTCCGCCGGCCCGTCGCCCGCCGCTGCGGCCGGTGTCCCATCGCGGACGATCACCGCGTT
>JAQGHJ010000496.1 GCA_028288905.1 Phycisphaerales bacterium
GGACCCGGTCGGGGCACCGGTCGCGAGGTTCCCTGGTCCCGCCCGCCCGCCCGCCTAGCGGCCGCGGCCGACCTCCTCGGCCAGCCGGGCGTACTCGACCTCGGCGGCGAACGGCACCGGCACCGCCCGCAGCCGGACCACCTCGTCCGCCCGCCCGCGGACCGGCGGCGAAACGCGCGGGATCCCCTAGGCCTGCGTCACCCGCAGCTCCGGCCGGCCGGCCGCCGCCTCGTCGCTGGCGAAGATCGCGTACGGCGTCGTGTAGTTCGTCGCCTTCACCGCCAGGTCCACGACCGTCGCCCCGGCCGCCTTCCGCTGCTTCAAAAAGGTCGTCAGGTCGAAGTCGACCGTCGCGTTCGCCGTGTTCGTCAGCGCCTTGAGCGCGCCCACTGGGGTGCCGCCCGTGGCCGGGCGGTTGTTCCACGTCAGCCCGCCCTCCGTCCAGTTCGTCCCGCCCGTCAGGGCGTACAGCCCGAGCGTCACGCTCCCGGTCCCCGATAGCCGGCCGGTCAGGCGGACGACCGCGGCCGTGATCCGGTCGGCCGACGCGACCTGCGACAGGTCGAACCGCAGGAACGCCTCCCGGTGGTTCCCGGCGATCGAGCTGAGCCGCACCTGCAGCTCGCCGCTGCTGCCGTAGTTCGTGTTCGCGAACGAGCCGTCCAGCCCGTACGCGTCGGCCGACGCCCGGACGGACACCATCGTCGGGGTCGTCGCTGCCGGCAAGACGGTGAACGCGACGGTCGTCGTCCCCTGCGCCGCCCCGCTCCCACCCGCCCCGGCGTACTGGGTCACCCGGAGCGTGTGTTTGCCGGCCGGCGGGGTCCAGTCGTTGAACCCGTTCGCGTCGTCCCCGGCGACCGAGTACGGGGCGTACGTCTCGGTCGACACGACGGCCCCGTCCAGCTCGAACACCAGGCTCCCCGGCGCCGTCCCGGCCGCGGGCGTCGCCCGGACGTTCAGCCGGGTGCCGGTCTTGGCCAGGTCGATCACGTACCCGTCCACGAGCGGGGCGATCACCGAGTCGTCGACGGAGTCCAGCAGGTCCAGGGCCGGGCCGGCGGCCGGCGGGGCGACGGCGTCGTCGTCCTGCTCGGTCGCCGTCAGCGTGACCGTCGCGAGCCCCGGGGCGGTCAGGGCGAACGCGGCCACCCCGTTCGTCGCGTCAACGTCCTGGGCGGCCGACAGGGTCAGGGCCTGCGGCGCGTTCCAGTTCGCCGGGGTGAACGTCAGCGTGGCCGGGGCGGCGGTCAGCTCCGCGTCCCCGGACGCGCGGGTGACCGTCACCGTGACGGCGGCCGACGGCTGGGCCGACAGGCGGACGGTCGGGCCGGCCCCCGATTGGCCTTCGGGGACCGCCGCCGTCGGCTGCGACAGCACGATCGCCGGTGCCGGCGTCGTCGCCTGCTGGGTCACCCGCAGCTCCGGGCGGTCGGCCGCCGCCTCGTCGCTGGCGAACGTGAGGTTCGGCGTCGTGTAGTTCGTCGCCTTCAGGGCCACGCTGACGCTCGCCGCCCCCGCGGCCTTCTGCTGCTTCAGGTAGCTCGTCAGGTCGAACTCGACCCAGGCGTTGGCGGTACTCGTCAGCGTCCTGGTCACGATCGCGGTAGCCCCGGCGGCCGGGCGGTTGTTCCACGTCAGCCCGCCCTCGGTCCAGGTCGTGCTCGCGACCGGGTAGAGGCCGACGGTCACGCTGCCGGCCTCGCTCAGCCTCCCGTACAGCCGGAGCGCGGCGGCCGAGACCTGGCTTGCCGGCGCGACGCCGGACAGGTCGAACCGCAGGTACGCCTCCCGCTGGTTGCCGGCGATCGAACTGCGGCGGACCTCCAGGGCGGCGTTCGAGCCGAAGGTCGTGTTGGCGAAGCTCCCGTCTTTCCCGAACGCGTCGGCCGCGGCCCGTACGCTCACGCTCGTCGGGACGGTCTGCGGCGGGGCCGCGTCGTCGTCGACCAACGTGACGGTGAACGAGTCCGGCCCGTCGACCACGTACCCGCTGCCGGGCAGCAGGGTGACGGTGAACGTCTCGTCCCCCTCGGCGGCCGCGTCCTGGACGGCCGTGAAGTCGAACCCCAGGGCGGTCGTCCCCCGGCTGTAAGAGGCGGACGACCCGGCAAGCCCGGCCACCTGGTAATCGGCCCCGCGGGCGGCGGTCCCACCGAACGCGAAGTTCAGGGTCAGGTTCCGGGCGGCGGCCGGGTCGGCGGAGACGACGAACCGGTTCGCGCCGGTCGGCTGCGTGTCCGACTCGCGGAGCAGGGTGGAGAGCGTCCGGAGCGAGAGGTGGGCGGGGGCGGCCGGGACCGTATCCGAGACCGTCACGGACGCCGACGCCGGGCTGCCGGCCGCGACCGGCAGTTCCGCCCCCGCCCGCCGGTCGACTGCGACAATCGCCGACTCGTCCTGCTCGGTCACGCCGTCCGGGATCGCCCGGACCGGAACGGTGACCGACGCCTGCCCGGCCGGGATGCGGACCCCGGGGCCGGTGTACGCGTCGTAATCGCCCGTCGGGATCGCGGTCCCCGAGTAGGCGAGCGGGACCCACAGGTCGGACGTGGTCGGGCCGGTCCGGGCGACCGTCACCCCGGCCCCGTCCGGGGCCCCGACC
>JAQGHJ010000517.1 GCA_028288905.1 Phycisphaerales bacterium
GGGACGTGGACTTCATCAAGCTCCGGCCGACGGCGGCCGGCATCCTGAAGGTTGACATCGACGCGTACGCCGGGGCCGGGTCGGTCGACGTGAACGCCCCGGTCGACGCGGTCGTCCGGCTATTTGCGGCCGACGGCGAGCTGCTGGCGTCGAACGACGACGGGCCGGACGGGGTGGACCCGCTGCTGTACTACGACGTGGTGGCGAACACGGACTACTTCATGGCCGTGAGCGGGAAGGGGAACGACACGTTCGACCCGTTCCTGCTCGGGTCCGGCGGGCACGGGGACACGGGCGAGTACGCATTCAGCGCGTCGGTGCTGCCGGCGAGCCAGGAGCAGGCGCTGACGGACGACTCCGCGTCGGACGGCGGGGTGCGGACGCTGGCGCTGGGAACTCAGGTGACCGACCGGATCGGGGACGACGGCGGGTTCGCCCGCGGGGACACGGACGTCGACGTGTTCAAGTTCGTCGCCCCGTACGCCGGCGAGTTCACGTTCGACGCCGCCCCGCCGGACGAGTACGGGGTCGACACGTACCTGCGGGTGTTCGACGCCGACGGCACCCAACTGGCGGCGGACGACAACGGGGCCGGCAAGGCCGGCGGCAGCCGGATCACGCTGCGGCTGGCGGCCGGGCAAACGTACCTCGTCGGCGTCAGCGGGGCGGGAACCGACGCGGCCGCGTACGACCCGATCGCCGGCACCGGGGCCGGCAGCGGGGACACCGGCGGGTACGTGCTCGGGGTGACGGCCGGGTCGCGGGACCTCACGTTCGACGCTGCCCACCGGGCGACGTACACGGACGCCAACGGGTCGCTCGTGACGGTGACGCTCAAGGGCCCCGGCAGCGGCAGCATCGTGTTCGCCTCGGCCGGAAACGTCGACGCGTCGACCATCGCCCTGACCGGGGCGACCGACCACACCACGCTCTCGATCAAGGGCGACACGACCGTCGACAACGTCGTCGTGACCGGCGCCCTCAACGGGCTGGCCGCCAAGACGGCCGACCTCGTCGGGTCGCTGTCCGTCACCGGCAGCGCCCGGTCGGTCGCGCTGCGGAACGTGACCGGGGCGGTGATGTCCGTCGGAGCGGCGTCGGACCTGACGTTCGGGGCGGCGGCCGTCTCCGACTCGTCCCTCGCGGTCGCCGGGACGATCCGGTCGCTGAAGGTGACGAGCTGGGCGGACACGGACGCCAGCGGCGACCGCATCACGGCCGGCCGGGTGGTGGCGGCGACGAGCCGGGGCGACTTCGCCGCGACGCTGGTGGCCGACGCAGTCGGGAAGGTGACCGTCGGCGGCGCGCTGACCGGCGAGGTTCGTAGCGCCGGCAACATCGACGCGGTGTCGGCCCACTCGTTCGGCCCCGGGGCGTCGGTCTTCGCCGGCGTGGCGGCCGACTTTGCCGGCCTTCCCGACGCGGCCGACGATTTCGCCAACCCGGCCGCCGTGCTTAAGTCGCTTGCGGTGAAGGGCACGTTCGCCGCGTCGTACGTGGCCGCGCCGACGATCATCAAGGCATCGCTCGGGTCCGTGGCGACCGAGAACGGTGGCACGGTCTTCGGCTTGGCCGCCGACGTGGTTACGAGCGTCACCGGCAGCTTCGACGGGACGAAGTTCAGGTACAGGAACCTGGCGGACGCGAGTCAGACGGTGGTGAGTGGGGACGCGGTTCTGCGGGTGATTTGACTTAACGGTACGACGGGCAGAACAACATCCCCTGACCAGGGGTCTGCAACTTCTTCGTTTAGCCGCCGGACCGAAGGTCCGCCCGAGCGTCGAGCACCTCTCGCTCGTTCATTCGGGCGGACCTTCGGTCCAGCGGCTAAACGAGGAGGGGCATTCGCGAACCCGAAGTCGGGTAGAGATTGCCCGCGTGCCCTCACCCCGGCTCCCGCCGCCCCCCGGGCGGCTCGGGCGGGGCAACCGGGGGCTGCATCGGCTCCGGCGGCGGGGCCGGCGGGCCGATCGGTTGGATCGCTTGGTCTGCCCCGACCGGCTGAGTGAACGGCATCCGCCCGCGCTCCAGTCCGCGGCGGTGCTCCTCGTACTTGCCCGGCGTCACCGCGTTCGGCGTGATCCGCAGCCCTTGCTCCTCCTGGGCGGCCGCGTCCGGCAGCAGGTCCGGGCTCTGGGCGACGTGCGGGGTCAGGAAGAACAGCAGCTCGGTTTTCGCCTTCGTCACCACCGTCCGGGCGAAGATCGGGCCGACGAGCGGCAGGTCTCCGAGCAGCGGGATCTTGTTCACCGTGCTCGTCTTGCGGTCCTCCATCAGGCCGCCGATCACGATCGTCTGCCCGCTCCGCACCCCGACCCGGCTGTCGGCCGACCGCTTGGCGATCACCACCCCGTTCTGCCCGTTCCCGATCGGGACCGTGCTACTCGTCAGCTGGCTCACCTCCGGCGTCACGTCCATCAGCACGATCCCGTCCGGGTTGATGTGCGGCGTCACGTTCAGCAGGATGCCGATGTCCTCGTAGGCGATGTCGTTCAGCGTCTGCCCGTTGTCCGTCACCCGGGTGTTCGTGATGAACGGCACCCGGTTGCCGACCGTGATGCTGGCCAGCTGGTTGTCGCTCGCCAGGATGTACGGCCGGCTCAGCACGTCGAGCTTGCCCTGGGTCCGCAGGGCGTGCAGCTGCACGTTCAGCTTGTCCTCGAGCAGGCTGACGACCAGCCCGCCGGTCTGGGCGGCGTTCCCGAACGCGCTGCTGACGCTCGTCCCCTCCCCGTTCGGCCGGCGGTTGATGACCGAGAAGTCGACGCCGAAATCGACCGAGTCGTCGTGCGTCACCTCGGCCACCAGCACCTTGATCAGGACCTGGGGGACCGGCCGGTCCAGCTCGGCGATGATCTGTCGCACCCGGTCCTGGTACTTCGTCGCCGTCGTCACCAGCAGGGCGTTCGTGTCCTGGTCGGCGACGACGAACACCTGCCCGGCCATCTCCGTCAGGGCCTTGGCAAGCCCGGGCGACACCTGCCCGTTCGCCCCGTTCTGGCGGCCGCGGTTGCCGCCGGCGGACCCACGATTGTTGTTGTTGTTCCGGCCGCTGTTGTTCCCGCCGTTCTGGCCGTTGTTCCGGTTCAAACCGCTCTGGCGGAACTGCTGCTGGGGGCCCTCCTGGTCGCCGCCGTTGCGGTTGTTCTGCCCGCCCTGGCTGTCGTAGTTCCCGAACAGCGTGTTCAGCACGATCTCCAGCCGCACCGCCTGCCCGTTCCGCAGCCGGTAGATGAACATCGCCTCCTCGGCCACCGGGTTGGCGTCGATCTTGTCGATCAATTCCTGGATCACCTTCATCAGCTCCGTCGGCCCGGTGACGACGATCGAGTTCGTCCGGGAGTCCTCCGACACCGTCACCTTCGCGCCCTTCTGCTGCTCGCCGGGGTTGCCGAAGATCAGGAAGCGGAACGGGCTGTCGCCGCTGCCCTTGTTCTCCGGGGCGAACGTCTCGCGGACGAGCCGGGCCGTCGTGAACGCGTCGGCGTACTTGAGCTGGAACACCTTCACCACCGAGCTGCTGGCCGGGTTGGCGTCCAGCAGCTTGAGCAGGTCCTCGACCTGCCGGATCACCTCGGCCGAGGCGGACACGATCACCGTGTTCGTCCGCTCGTCGAACGTGATGTTCACCTTCGGCTTCGCCGCGTCCCCGGACGAGCTGGACCGGCTGAAGAACGGGAAGTCGTCGAACCCCCGCCGGCTGTTCCCGTCGTCCCCCTTCACCAGCGTCGACAGCAGCTTGCTCGTCGCCTCGGCCCCGGCGGCCTTGAGCTGGAACGCCCGCAGCTCCGTCGCCGGCATCGGGTTTGAGTCCAGGTCCTTCAGAATCGTCTCGATCAGCTTGAGCGACTCGGTCGGGGCGGTGACGAACACCGTGTTCGTCCGGTCGTCGGCGACCGCGTT
>JAQGHJ010000521.1 GCA_028288905.1 Phycisphaerales bacterium
GGGGTGCCGGCCTAGCCGCCGTCCCGCCTGGCCTCTCGCGCCCGGCCTAGGGCCCAAACGATCGCACCCCCAGCGGACGCCGCATGATGGCCGAGTTGATGCCCACCCCGCTCGCCGACGCCCGGTGGACGATCTTTCTGCTCCTCCTGCCGGGATTGGCGGCTTTGGTTTGCGTCGTCCTCTTCTCTGTGGTGAAACGGCCGGAGAAGGCCGGCCAAACCGATCCAGCCCCCGGTTATTACCACGTCCTGGGCATCGACAAAGCGACCGGGGCGGGACGGGAGGCGACCCTCCACGCCGCCACCGAGCAGGGCGCACGGGGGCGGGCGGAGATGGACGGCATCCTCGTGACTGAGGTCCGACGGGTGAACGAGTCGGTGCCAGACGCGTGACGCGGTGAGGGCCTTCCCCTGCCTTTTCTTCAACGCATGGGTCCGCGCTCGCCGTTGTCTAAGGACGACTGTGCCGGCCGAACAGGCGGGTCGGGACCGGCGGCTGCGCGCGTGCGCTGGCCGCCGGCCGGCACAGCCGGCGCTACCCATACGTATTCGGTGTGCTCGGGGCGCAGAACCTGGCGGCCTTGATCGGCGACGCCGCAAGCGGCGATTCCCGGTCACGCGTACTGAACAAACCGAATCCGTGTCAGACGACCAGCCTGGACGACGCGAGCAAATCACCTCTGCCAAAGCGAGCGACCCCGGCACCGAGTGGGTGCCGGGGTCGCTCGCTTCGCTCCGTCATGCCCTCAGCCGCTGGCGGCTCAGGCGTTCTGGTACGCGTAGTACTTCTTGATGTTCCGGCTGTAGTAGCCGCCGTTGCGACTACGGACGGCGTTCAGGATGACGCCGAGGTGCTCGGCCTTCACCCGCCGCAGGTCGTCGCGGAGCCGCTGGAGCAGGCCGCGGCTGTTCCCGCGGGCCCGGACCACCGTCAGCACGCCGTCGACGCGGGGGGCCATGGCCACCGTTTCCGACGCCATCAGCAGCGGGCCGGCGTCGAAGATCACGTGGTCGTACTCGTCCAACGCCCGCTCGACGAAGTCGACGAAGAACTGGCTCTCCAGCAGTTCCGTCGGATTCGTCGGCTTGGCACCGGCGACCATCAGGCTCAGGTTCGGCACGTCGGTCGGGCGGACGCAGTCGGACATCCGGTCGAGGTCGGTCAGCGTCTCGCCGAACCCGTTCTCGTTGGCCGCGTTGAACACCGTGTGCAGGCCCGGGCGGCGGAAGTTCGCGTCGACGAGCAGGATCCGCCGGCCGTTCAGCGCCAGGGACGCCGCCAGGTTGCAGGCGACCATCGTCTTGCCGTCCTGAGCGCTGGGGCTGGTCACGAGCACGCTGCGGGTCGTGTCCAGCGAGTGGGCGTACTGGAGCCGCGTGCGGATCTGCCGGAACTGCTCGGCGATGTGCGAGTTCGGCGCGTCCAGGATGGCCAGCGGCAGCCGGCTGCCGGCCGCCTGGGGGTCGTCGTTCTCGTGCGGGATGAGCCCGAGCAGCGTGAGCTGCCCGACCTTCGCGATGTCCCGCGGGGACCGGACCGTCGTGTCGGTCAGCTCGCGGAGGAACGCGATTCCGAGGCTCAGGGCGAGCCCGAGCATGACGGACACGCCGACCGTCAGTGGCAGTTTGGGGAACGACGGGGCGTCGGGCTTCTGCGGGCGGCTGCTCCACTCGGCCTGCGAAAAGCTGGACTTCAACCGGATCTGCGTCTGCCGCCGGATGTTCTCATCCATCGTGGCGATGCGGTCCCGTAGCCGCTGCTCCTTCTGTTGAAGGATGCGGTACTGCTGCATCTTGTCGTTGAGGCTACCGAGGTCGCGGGACAGCGTCGTCGTCGTCTGGTCGATGACGTTGCCGTTCGCTTCGTACGCGTTGATCTGGTTCTTCAGCGTCGCCTTGTACGTCTCGGCGTACTCGCTCTTGAGCTGCTCGCGGATCGAGTCGACGTTCTGCTGGTAGGCGGCCTTGCGGGCCTTGACCGAGACGATGAGCTCGTTGTCCTCGCGGAGCTTGAGGCGGAGCTGGTCAAGCTCGATCCCGATGTCGTCCACCCGCTGCTGGGCGGAGAGGTAGCGGCCGTCGGAGCTGAGACGCGACTGCACCTCGGGCGGGGTCCGGCCGTCGCGGAGGTCGCCGTCGAGGCTCTGCATCTGGCTCTTGAGCCCGGCCAGCTTGCTGTTGATGTCGCTCCGCTCTTGGAGCATCCGCTCCATGAGCATCCGCTTACCGTTGTAGTTCGCCGAGATCTCGACCTGGTCGTTGCCGAGCTCGCGGCCGTACTCGGCGAGCTGCTTCGTCACGCCCTCGTCCAGGTCCGTCTGAAGCGACTTACGGTCGATCTGCAACAGGTTGAGCGAGTTGATCTCCGCGTTCCTCTGGTCCTGGGCGTACTTGTCGACGTGCTTGTTGACCAGCTCCTCGAGGATGACTTTGGAGTCCTGCGGGTCGGCCGTGGTCATCTCGACTTCGATGAGCCGGGACCCGCGGCGCGGGGCGGCGCGGAGGTTCGTCTGGACGTCCTGCTTCATGGCCGCCATCGGGTCCTTCTCGCGCTGGAACCCGGCGTACCACTTCGTCGAGCGGATCTGGCTGTCCTTGTCCTGCATCGCCTGGACGAACAGGCTCTCGTGCATCAGCGTCTGGCAGTGCGTCTCCTGCAGCAGGGCGATCTCGGTCGTGTCGGCGCGCGGGGCCTCCTTGCCCGGGTCCGGCATCTCGGACGGGCTGCGGACGACGACCAGCCCGGACGCTCGGTACTTCGGGAAGTTCTGCTTCAGGTACTCGTTGGCGAAGTACCCGCCCACCCCGCCGGCCACTACGGCCAGCAGGATCAGCCAAAGGTTCGCCCGCACGACGCGGAGGACGTCGGCGGCCGTGAGCCCGCCCTGCGGGGGCACGAACCCGCCGCCGCCCACCCCGACCGGTCCGATGGACCCGCCGTTGTGGACGGTGATCGACCCGGCCTGCATCGGGCGGGCCACGCGGATCGGTGCGGTCTGAGGCAACGTCGTCATAATGCCCTTCGAGTAACTCTGGAGCCCGTCCGGCCGCGGCCGGACGGGGCGCTAGCCGGGAGGGGTCGTCACCGGCGCGGCAATGCTGCGACGGCACCGAGTGCCCTTCGTGCTCCTGAACCCTAAATCGCGTGTTTATATGGACGCAACAGCGTCACCCGCCCCGCCGAACCTTACCACAAGTGCGCCTCCGCACCCCTTAAAAAAGGACGGAGGCGAGCAATATTGGCCGTTTCCAACCGTCGCGGTCGGCACCGCCCGCTTCACCCATCCCGCGCGAGATCCCGGGCCTTGCTCAAACCCAACTTGGCCCCGTCGCGGATCTTTTGGCTGACCGAACCGCCCAGCTTCTCCTCTTCGTCCAGCAGCCGGAGGCACTC
>JAQGHJ010000529.1 GCA_028288905.1 Phycisphaerales bacterium
CGGGTGCCGCGGCCGGCGCGGCGGAGGTCCACCGGCTGGCCGACTTGGCTTGGCGGGCGCTGTGCTACACGAACGACGCCCGGCTGTCGGCGGCCGTCGCCGGCCGGCTGTTCCCGTCCCCGCTGGCGGCGACGGCCGCCCAACTCGAGTCGTTCGCGGCCTGCCCGTTCCAGCACTTCGCGGCGTACGGGCTGGGGCTGGCCGGGCGGGCGGACGGCGCGGGCGGCGGCGGCGTGTCCCCGCTGCACCTGAGCCGGGTGTACCACGACGCGCTCGAGGCGGTCGTGGCCAGCGGGCTGAACCAGACGGCCCGGTTCGCCGACCTGCCGCCGGCGGAGCTGTCGGCGATCGCCCGGAAAAAGGCGCACGAGATCGCCGAAGAGCTCCGCGGGGCGGCGGTGATGGCCGAGGCCCGGACGCGGTACCTGATCGACCGGGTCGCCCGCACGCTCGACATGGTGCTCGGCACGGTCCGGGCCCAGCTCGCCCGCGGGGCGTGGGGGCCGATGAAGGCGGGCGTCGAGTTCGGCCCCGGCGCGCCGAAGCTGGCCGGGCCGACCATCGACTGCGGCGGGGGCAAGGCCGTCCGTCTCCGCGGGCGGATCGACCGGGTCGACGTCGCCCCCGACGGCGGGCTGGCCGTGTACGACTACCGGCTGGGCGAGAACAAGCTGTCGGCCGCCGGCGTGTACCACGGGCTGAGCCTGCGGCTGCTGGCGTGCGTGCTCGTGCTGGACCGGGCCGGCGGGCGGGCCGGGGGCAAGCCGCTCGTGCCGGTGGCGGCGTTCTGCGCCCGACTGCTGCGGTCCCCGCAGCAGAAGCCGCACCCGGACGAGTGCCTCGACCCGGCGAGCGCCGACTTCCTGCTGGCGACGAAGCCGCGGGGCGCGTTCCGCGAGTCGCACTTCCGCACGTTCGACCCCGAGACGGCGGGCGGCTACTCGCCGGTGCTGGCCGCCTTCGTCACGAAGGACGGCGGGTACGGCATGCGGAACGCCAGCGACGTTGCGACCGGAGACGAGTTCGACGCGCTCGTCGCGTTCGTCGAGCACAAGGTGGCGGAGCTGGCCGGCGGGGTGCTGGGCGGCCACGTGGGGGTCGAGCCGTACCT
Organism: Phycisphaerales bacterium; assembly: GCA_028288905.1. Lineage (GTDB taxonomy): Bacteria > Planctomycetota > Phycisphaerae > Tepidisphaerales > Tepidisphaeraceae > Humisphaera. The sequence continues at coordinate 1,112 of JAQGHJ010000529.1, forward strand.
GTACCACGACGTGTCACCCTGCCCCCGGTGCGAGTTCCGGAGCGTGTGCCGGTTCGAGCCGGGTCCGAACCGGTATCGCAAGCTGGTTTCGCTCGGGCGGGAGGACGCGCTGAACGCGATGCGAGAAGCGGTCGGGGCGAGGCACGGAGCCGGAGGCGGAGCTGGGGTGGGCGCGAAGAGGCAAGTGGCGTCTGGCGGAGTCGATGGTGGCGGCGGCCCTGCCGTCAAAGGGGGCGACGATGTCCGGTGAACGATCCGGCGACGGCACCAGTGCGTCCGAACCTCTGTTTCCTACAACCACGTCCCGGCGCGCGCCTGGGCTCACCGAGGACCAGCGGCGCGGCGTGGAGACGGCGGGTAAGAGCCTGCTGATGTCCGCCGCCGCGGGGTCGGGCAAGACGCGGGTGCTGGCCGAGCGGTGCGCGTACCTCGTGTGCGACGCTACGCTGCCGCACCGGTGCGACGTGGACGAGTTGCTCGTCGTGACGTTCACCGAGGCGGCGGCGGCCGAGATGCGGGAGCGGATCGGGCGGACGCTCCGCGGCCGGCTCGCCGCCCGGCCCGGCGACGCCCGACTGGTGGAGCAGGTCGCCCGGGTGGACCAGGCGCAGATCGGTACGCTGCACGGGTTCTGCGCGCAGGTGCTGCGGCAGAACTTCCACCTCGTCGGGCTCGACCCAGCGTTCGGCGTCGCCGACGCCCACGAGGCGCTGCTGCTGCGGCTGGAGGTCGGGCGGGACGTGCTCCGCCGCCGGTACGACACCGACGCCGACGGCCGGTTCCAACGGCTGCTCGACGGGTACTTCGACGGCGACGACGAGCGGCTGCTGCACGAGGTGCTGCGCGTCCACGAGCTGACCCAGAGCCTCGTCGACCCCAAGGGTTGGAGCAGCGCGGCCAAGCGGCGGTCGGAAGAGGCCGCGGCGAAACCACTGCTGGCGTGCGAGTTCGGCCGCGACCTCGTGGACCTGATCCGCCGGCGGATCACCGGCATCGGGCAGCGGTGCAACACGGCGATGACGCTGCTGAAGTCCGTCGGCGGGTTCGCGGAGTACGAGCAGCGCGTCCTCGAGATCTACCAGCTCTGCCGCCACCTTTACAAGCTCGTAGACGCCGCCGGCGTCGACGCCGTCGCCCAGGAGGTCGAGGCGGTCGAGTTCCCGCGGCTCAAGCCGGTCAAGAGCACGGTGCCGAACAAGGAGCTGGCGAAGGACGCGCTCGACGGCGTCGTCCGCGAGTTCCGCGACGGGCCGTGGCGGAACCTGTTGCGGTTCACTGAGGCGCAGTGGCAAGACGGGATGGCCAAGGTCGTCCCGCACGCCCGGGAATTGCTGGACCTCGTCGAGCTGTTCGGCGGCCGGTACCGGCGGGCGAAGGACGACAGCCGGCAGGTCGACTTCTCCGACCTGGAACGGTACGCGCTGCGGGTGCTCCGCGACGGCAACGGCCCCGACCTCCGCCCATCGGCCGCCGCCCGGTACTACCACCGGGCGTTCAAGCACGTCCTCGTCGACGAGTACCAGGACATCAACGAGTTGCAGAACGCGATCCTGACGCTGGTCAGCCACCTCACGGGTGGGAAGTCTGAAGTGGGAAGTGTGAAATCTGAAAAGGGAGACGAGGCCCCGTCCGGTTCTCCCCTTTCACACTTCACACTTCACGCTTCACACTTTCCGCCCAACTTGTTCAGCGTCGGCGACGTGAAGCAGAGCATCTACCGGTTCCGGCTGGCCGACCCGGCGCAGTTCCTGGCGCGGGAGCAGGCGCTGCGGCACGGGGACCCTGACGCGGGCGAGGTGATCGACCTGCGGCAGAACTTCCGCAGCCGCGGGCCGCTGCTGGAGGCGGTGAACGCCGTGTTCGAACGGCTCATGTCGAAGGCGTCGGCCGAGCTGGACTACGACGAGACGCAGCGGCTCGTCCCCGGCCGGCGGTTCGCCGACCCCGGCGGGCGGGCGGTGTTTCCCGGCGCGCCGATCGAGCTGCACGTGCTCCCCCGCGCCGAAGCGGCGGCCGGCGGAAGTGGTGCCGACGTCGCCGCGGACGCCGCCGGCTCGGACGATGACGGCGACGCGGGGCTAGATCGAACTGAGCGGGAAGCGGCGTTCGTCGCCCAGCGGATCCTTCAGATCGTTGGCAAGGCCGGCGCCCTACAGACGCACGTGTACGACCGCGAGGGCGACGTCCCGCGGCCCGCCCGCTACCGCGACATCGTCATCCTGCTGCGGTCGCAGAAGTACAAGGCGAACCAGTACGTGCGGATCCTGGAGGGGTTCGGCATCCCGACGCACGCCGACGCCGGCAGCGGGTTCTTCGACTCGACCGAGGTGAAGGACGTCGTCGCCCTGCTCTGCCTGCTCGACAACGGGAGCCAGGACCTGGAGCTGGCCGCCCACCTCCGTAGCCCGCTCGCCCGGCTGGACGACCCGGAGGACGCGATGGCGACGGTCCGCGTCGCCTACCGGAACGCGCGGGGCAAGCCGACGCTCCCGTTCCACGAGGCCGTCGCCCGGTACGTCGACGAGCACGACGACGCCCTCGCCGGCCGGCTGCGGGCGGTGCTCGACCGGCTGGCCGACCTGCGGCGGCGGGCGAACCGCCAGCCCGTCCACGAGACGATCTGGGCCGTCTACCACGAGACCGGTTACCTCGCGTACGTCGCAGGCCTGCCGGGCGGGCCGCAACGGGCGGCGAACCTGACCGACATGTACGACCGTGCCCGCCGGTTCGCCACCCACCGCCGCCAGGGGCTCGGGCGGTTCCTCGACTTCCTCAAGACGCTCGAGGCCGACGCGGACCTCGGGCAGCCGTCCGTCTCGAACGCGGCCGCGGACGTCGTGCGGGTGATGACCGTCCACGCGTCGAAGGGGCTGGAGTTCCCCATCGTGTTCGTGCCGGACGTGGGCAAGCGGATCAACGTGAGCGACGAGAGCGGCGCGGTCCTGTCCGACCGGCACCTGGGGCTGGGGATGGCCGTCGCGGACGACGCGCTGTTCGCCCGGTACCCGTCGCTGGGGCAGGTGGTGGTGAAGGATCGGATCCACCGCAAGTTGATCGCCGAGGAGCTGCGGGTGCTGTACGTCGCGCTCACGCGGGCGATGGAGCACCTGATCCTCGTCGGCACGGCACCGGGCAGCGCGGCCGAGGGGTGGCAGAAGCGGTGGGCCGGGCATCTGGGCCCGCTGCCGGAGGCGGCCGTCGTCGGGGCGCAGACGGTGCTGGACTGGCTCGGCCCGGTGTGGGCGGCCGAGTCAGCGGCCGGTCGGCCGACGCTGGAGTTGGAGACGCACGCGTTAGGCGACCTGACGGACCCGCGGAGCCAGTGGACCCGCCGCGAGCGGTCGCCGCTGGCGGCGGCACTGTGCGCCGGCCGGCCACTCGACGACGCCCCGCCGCTGTCGCCGGCCGCGGCGGCCGTCGTCGCCCGGTTGGAGTACGCCTACCGCCATGCAGCCGCGACACG
>JAQGHJ010000573.1 GCA_028288905.1 Phycisphaerales bacterium
CCGCCCCGACGCGGCCGCCCGCGGGGCTGGGGCACCCGACGCGACGCCGGCCCGGGCCGGCGAGGCCGAGCAGGCCCGCCAACGCGGGTCGGACGACGAAGATCGCCGTGCCGGCGCGGACCGGCAGCGGCAGGCCGACGCCGTGCGGCAGCCCGATCGCCAGCAGCGGGCGGAAGCCCAACAGCGCGAGACGCAACAACGGGCCGACGCCCAGCAACGGGTCGAAGCGCAACGGCGAACCGAGGCCCAGCGGCCGGCCGCCCAGCCGCAGGAGACGGCTCGGCGGGACGAGGTCCGGCAGGGCGACGTCCAGCGGCGGGCGGCGGACGTCGAGCGGCAGCGGGACTCGGACCGCCAGCGCGAGGCGGCCGCCGGCCAACAGCGTGATGCGGCGCAGCGCGAGGCCGCCCAACGCCAAGCCGACAACCAACGGCAGGCCGAGGGTCAGCGGCGGATGGCCGCCCAGGAGCAGGAGGCCCGGCAGCAACGGCAGGAGGCCGATTCCCGCCGCCAGCAGCAGCAGCAGCAGCAGCAGGCTGACCGTGCGCGGGACGACGCCGCCGCTGCGGCCGCCGCCCGCCAACGAGACGCCGACCGCCCCCGGCGGGCGGACCCCGACCCCCGGCCGGGCAACCGCTCGACGGATGTCGCCGGCCCGCGCGGGTCCCGCGGCTCGACCGACCCGCGCGGCTCGCGGGACGATGACGACCGGCCGGCCCGCGGTCGACGGTAACGAGGGTGCGAACGAGGCCGCCGGCGCGGGCAACGATGCGTGCCCGGGCCACCCGGTCGGGCCACAGACCTCCCGCGAGTCGAGAGGTGCGACGGGTGACGGAAACGACGGAGCCCCGGCCGTGCGGCCGGGGCTCCGTCGTCATTACGCTCGATCGGTCGGTTTGCCGGCCGCCGTCGTGCGGCGGCCGGGCGCCGGGGTCAGGCCCCGGTCCGGGTGATCTCGACGTAGTTCAGGGCGGTCGCCAGGGCGGCGGCCGACCCGTTGTCGATGGTCAGCTTCCCGTCCGTCACCTTCACGCTCACGGTCGTGGTGCGGAACGCGTTGGCGGCCGTCGCGGTGTTCGCGTACGTGCTGGCGCCCTCGACCCGGATCGTGTTCGTCGCGGCCGACAGCGCGTCGCCGACCGACAGCTTCACGCTGTACGTCCCGCTCGGGACGGCGATCTCCCACTTCGCCCCGGCCGTCAGCCGGACGACCGTGTCCAGCTTCTGGTCGGCGTTCTTCGCCCGGTCGTGCACGTTCGCCGCCTGGCTGACGTTCCACCCGTAGGTCTGCCCGCCGGCCTGCGTGCCGTACAGCCCGCCGGCGTCGACCGCGTACCCGCTCACCGCCGCCGCGGCCGCCGGCTGGAAGTTGATCTTGGCCGACGTGAACGCCGCCGCCATCACGGTGGCCGACACGTCCGTCGTCACCGCCTTGCTCCCGTCGGAGATCGTGCACCGCAGCGTGTACGCGCCGGCCGCGGCGAACGTGACGTTCAGGGCCTTGGCGGCGTTCGTCCCGTTGGCCGAGAACGTCGGGGCGGCGGCCCCGGTCGGGGCGGCGACGACCGACCAGGTATAGGTCAGCGCCGCCTCCCCGCCGTCGTCGGCCCCGAGGGCCGACAGGGCGGCGGCCGTTCCGGCGACCGGGCCGGTCGGCGTCAGCTTCGCCACCGACGCGACGGTCGGGGCGGCGTTCACCACCACCGGCGGCGGCGGGGGCGACACCGGCGGCGGGGGCGACACCGGCGGCGGGGGCGAGGTCGGGGGCGAGGCCGGGCCGGCGTTGTCCCGCACGGCCAGCACCTCGGCCGCCGTCAGCACCCGGTCGTACACCCGCACGTCGTCCAACGCGCCCCGGAACGCGTTCACGTCCCCCGTCGTGGTCACGATCCGCCCGAGGCTGCTGAATGGGGTCGTCTTGGTGCCGGGCGCGCCGGTCGCGGTCGCCTGCGCCACGCCGTCCACGTACACCCGGAGCATGCCGGTGCCGGCGTCACGGGTGAGGGCGACATGGTGCCATTGCCCGTCGTTGACCGCGGTCGTGCTGGTGGCCGCGTCGTCGTCGCCGGCCCGGACGGCGATCCGCCCAGCCGCATCGAGCGTGCCCCAGAACACGTCGTTGTCGCCCCAGTGCTCCTCGACGCCGGCGATCCCCGGGGCCTCCCAGTACAGGTCCTGCCCGACTTGGGTCGTCTTGACCCAGGCGGTCAAGGTGGCCGTCCCACCGAGCGTGGCGGACAGGTCGGCGCCGCCGGTCGCGACGTAGTCGTCGCTGCCGTCGAGGCTGACGGCGGACCCAGACCGGCCCGTCGTCCAACCGGCCCCGTTGGTAAGGGTGCCGGCCCGGGTGCCGGCGGCGTCGGCCGCGGTCGTCCCGGCCACTTCGTCGAACGCCCACCGGTCGACCAGCCCCGCCGTCACGTCGGCCGAGGCGGCGGTGACCGTCACGGCGGCGGTCGCCGTCTTGCCGCCGGTCGTCGCCCGGACGGTGGCGGTCCCGCCGGCGGAGGCCGGGGCGGCGTACAGCCCGGCCGCCGACACCGTGCCGGCCCCGCCGGCGTCCACCACCCACACGAACGTCGGCTGCGTCGCCAGGGCGGTGCCGAACTGGTCCCGGGCGACGGCCGCGAACGCCAGCGTCGCCCCGGCAGCCACGGTCGTGGTGGCGGGCGTGACGGCGACGCTCATCAGCACCTGCCCGACCGTCACCGTCACCTCGCTGGCGACGATCGCCCCGACCGCGTCCTTGGCGGTCGCCCGCAGGACGTACGCGCCGGCCTTGGCGAACGTGGCCGTCAGCGCCTTGCCGGCGTTCAGCCCGTTCGCCGACCCGAACGTCGCCGCGGCCGGCCCGCTCACCTGCGACCACGTGTACGTCAGGTTCGGTTCCCCGCCGTCGTCGGCCGCGAGCACGGTCAGGGCGGCGGTCTTGCCGTCGGCGGCCGCGGCGGCCTTGGCGGCCGTCGCCACCGTCGGGGCCGCGTTGACGGCCGACGTCGTGACCACCACCTTGTCGAACAGCGACGTGTTCAGCACCGACACGTCGTGCGCGCACACCGCCAGCCCGACGAACACCGGGCCCGTCATCGCGACCGTGACCTGGTCCACCTGCTCCCACGTCTGCCCGTCGGCCGACCGGTACGCGGTGAAGACGCTCCCCTCCCGCTTGAGCTTCAGGTAGTACGGGGTCGTGATCCCGCCGAACGAGCTGGTGCCCGTCGACCCGCCGGCCGTCGACCGGGCGTGGAACTCGCCCCAGTCCCCGGCGCCCTCGACGTCCACCTGCACGTTCGCCGCGTCGGCGGCGAGGCTCTGGCGGAACTGCAGGCCGGCCTTGGCGCTGCCGTTGGTGTTCTCGACCGCCCGCACCCGGGCGACGATCGTCGCGTCCCCGGTCACCTGCTGGTACACGTACCGGAACGAGTCGCTGGCGCCCCAGATGTCCGCCCCGGCCCCGGCGACCGAGAACGTGCCGGCGGCCGCGTCGTACGCGGTGCTGCCGGCCTTGCCGACCGGCCCGACGTCCGCCGACTGCCACGGGACCGGGACCGTCGCCGCGGCCGCGAACGTGGCCGTGTACGTCCCGCCGGCGGCGGCCGCGATCACGTTGTGCGTCGACGCCCCGCCGTCCGACCACCCGGCGAAGTTGTACAGCACGCCGTTCACCGTCTGCGGCGTCACCGCGACGACCGAACTGGCCGACCCGACGATCACCGTCCGGCTGAACGACCCGGTCACCGACTCGCCGTTGAAGCTGATCGTGGCCCCCGCCACGTTGCTGAGGAAGGTGAGCGTGGCCGTCTGCGGGAGCAGGACGACGGACTTCGTCGCGGCCAGCCCGCCCGAGTCGGTCGCGACCAGCCGCAGCTCCAGGCTCGACGGGTACTCGTGGTCCGGGGCGACGAACGACCCGGACGACACGCCGGCGAACTCCTGCACGACGTGCTCGTGGTACGTGCCCGGGCTCGACGCGTTCTCGTGCCGGAGCACGACCTGCCACCGCAGCCCGGCGGCCGACAGCGTGCCGTCCTGCTGGTCGGACGCGTACCCGCCGAACGAGATCACGTCCCCGACCTTCCACGTCAGGGCCGTCGACGGGCTGGTGATGACCGGGACCGGGACCGTGTTGCCGGCCGAGATCGTGACGGACGCGACGTCGCTCAGCCCGCGGGTGTCGGTTACCTGCACGCGGACGACGTACGTGCCGGCGGTCGTGTAGGTGTACGTCGGGCTGACGCCGGTCGCGTCGTCGAACCGACCGTCCCCGTTCAGGTCCCAGGCGTAGCCGAGCGCGTCGGTCGAGTCCGGGTCGGTGCTGGCCGCGGCGGAAAACTTCACCGTCAGCGGGGCGGCCCCGTTCGTCTTGTCCGCCGTGACGGCGGCGGTCGGGGTCCGGTTGGTCGCCGAGGCGAACGTGTACCGGTACACCTTGCCGCCGTTGTCGACGGCGAACAGGTCGCCGTTCGGCCCGGCCATCAGCTGGGTGGCCGCAACCCCGAGCTTGAACACATGCCGGTTGGTCGGGTCGGGCAGCCCGTCGACCCCGCGGTACATGACGTACACGGACTGGCGGGCGTAGTCGGCGAAGAACAGCGCGTCCTTGTACGCCGACGGGTAGCTGTTGCCGGTGTAGAACGACACGCCCGAGATGCTCGACCCGCCGGTCGGCTCGGCCGACCCGATCACCACCTTCTCGCTGTGCTGGTACGCGTAGTACGGGGTGACGACGGCGCTGGGGCCGGCGTCGTACAGGCTCTCGAGCAGCGGCAGGTTCAGCCCGTCGTACCCGCCCTGGCGGTTCGGGCCCTCGTACGCCGGCCACCCGTAGTTCGCCGCCGCGTCGGGCGACACGGTGATCCGGTTGATCTCCTCCCACGTGTTCCACCCGACGTCGGCGGCCCAGATCTCGCTCGTCCCCGGGCGGAACGTGATCCGGAACGGGTTGCGGAACCCGTACGCGATGATCTTCTTGGCGTTCTCGTCGACGCCCGAGGCGTACAGCGGGTTGTCAGCCAGGGCGGCCCCGGTGTCCGGATCGATCCGGATGATCGTCCCGCTCAGCCCGGTCGGGTCGCCGGTCGACCGCACGTCCTGCGACCGGACCGCCCCGCCCTCGTTGGCCGGGTCGTTGAACGGGTTGCCGGTCTGGCCGTAGTCGGCGTAGTTGAAGCTCGCCCCGTCGCCGGCCGACGCGTACAGCGCGCCGTCCGGGCCGAACGTGAGCGTCCCGATCGAGTGGCTCGGGAACTGCTGCTTCCAGTCGCTGATCAGCACCTTCTCGCTGCCCGGGACCATGGTGTTGCCGGCGGCCGTCAGCCGGCTGAGCCGGCCGGAGACCAGCGCGCCCTGCCCGGTCGCGTCCGGCCCGTCGTCCGAGTCGGTGTCGGGCGTGCCGTACTTCGGGGCGGTGCCGCCGACGTCCCCGTCGAACGCGTACAGCACGTACACGTACGGGTTCGTCGCGAAGTCCGGGTGCAGCGCCAGCCCGAGCAGCCCGCGGTCCCAGAAGTTGTGGACCTCGGTCCGCAGGTCGGCGAACACGGTGTACGCCGTCGCGTCGACGCTCGCGAACACCTTGATGATGCCGCTCTTCTCGGCCACGAACACCCGCCCGTCCGGGGCGAACTGGATCGAGGTCGGCTGGGTCAGCCCGCCGGCGAACAGCGCCTGCTGGGTGAACTGGGCGGTGCCGGTCGTGAACCCGAACGACAGGTCGGCGTCGAGCAGGTGCCCGGACACGTCCGCCACACCGGCCGCCCCGCCCTTGACCGTGGCGGTGAAGTAATCGTTCGTCTTGGCGAGCGTCGCGGTCGGGTTGAGGGTGGCGATCTTCGTCGTCGGGTTGTACGTGACGGCGGCCGGGACGAGGGCGCCGGACGGGTCCCGGAGCTGGAACGTGCTGCCGTTGAGCGTCGCGGCGTTCAACCCGGTGGCGAACGTGACGGTGACGTTGGCGGTCTGGCTGACGGACTGCATGCCGTTGTACGGGCCGGTGCTGGTCGCCTCCAGGTCCTCGCCGGCGTGCATGTACGTGCGGGTCTCGAGCGCCTCGACGGCCTGGGCCGCGGCGGTGGCGATGACGGCCCGAGCGCCGGTGCGGCGCGACGTCGACGGCCGGCGGCCGAGAAGCGTTCCCCACGTCATGTCTTGTTCCTTTCGAATGCCCGGTGACGCCGACCTGTCCGGCCCCGCCCATGCGCGGTTTCGGCCGACGTCCCGTTCGGACGACCGACCGATCCCGGCACCCCGCGGCGGCGACGAACGCCCGGCCAACGCCTTCGCACCCGCGGAGGCGGCCAGCGTCGATCTACGATTGATCGGATACGGCGGCCACCCGCGTCGGCGATTTGCCCGTCAAACGGACCGGCGGCCGGGGTGGCGGCTGATAAGAGGCGAGGGTGGTATAGTTCGGTCCGTTTGGGCGGGCAATCGGATTTTGGGGTTGACCGGCAAAGGCTGCGTGCTCAGCACCCGATTCGCCCGCCCCAGCTTTCCCAGCCCGCACGACCGCGCCAACCCGGGGATTCGGCGGGGCAGTCTGGCACGAAGAAGATGATGACGGACGCCCCCCGCATCCGGATCGAGGCCGTGTCCAAACGGTTCGGCCGCCCGCCGGCCGGTCCCAAGGACGCATCGCCGCCCACGGTAGGCGGCGGCGGCGGTGACCACGTCGCGGTCGACGCCGTTTCGCTCGACGTGGCGGCCGGCGAGTTCTTCTCGCTGCTGGGGCCGAGCGGGTGCGGGAAGACGACGCTGCTCCGCATCCTGGCCGGGTTCGAGGCGCCCGACGCCGGGCGGGTGTTCATCGACGGGCGGGACGTGACGGCGTTGCCCCCGGCCGCCCGCCCGACGAACCTCGTGTTCCAGCAGTACGCCCTGTTCCCGCACTTGACGGTCGGGCAGAACGTCGGGTTCGGGCTCCGGTACCGGAACATCAAGGGCGCCGACGCCGACCGGCGGGTGGCGGAGGCGCTGGACCGCGTCCGGCTGGCCGGGTTTGGCGGGCGGCGGCCGCACGAGTTGAGCGGCGGGCAGAAGCAGCGGGTCGCCCTCGCCCGGGCGCTGGTGATGGAGCCGGCCGTGCTGCTGCTCGACGAGCCGCTCGGGGCGCTGGACCAGAAGCTGCGGCGGGAGATGCAGGTCGAACTCAAACACCTGCAGCGGGCGGTCGGGATCACGTTCGTGTTCGTCACCCACGACCAGGAGGAGGCGCTGGTGATGAGCGACCGGATCGGCGTGATGAACGCCGGCCGGCTGGAGCAGGTCGGCGACGCCCACGCCGTGTTCGAGCGGCCGCGGACCGAGTTCGTCGCCCGGTTCATGGGGGCGGCGAACTTCCTGACGGACGGGAGCGGCCGGCGGTTCGTCGTCCGTCCCGAGAAGCTGACCTTACGGGCGGCCGAGGCCGGGGCAGCGTCGGTGGGGCCGGCCGACGCCGGGACGGTGCCCCCGTCGTTCGCCGCCCGCCCGGTGACGGTGGTCGAGCGGCTGTACCAGGGGCTGAGCACCGCCTGGACCGTCCGCGACGCCGCCGGGGCGGTGCTGACCGTGTACGAGCAGAACGCCACCCCGTTCGCCGCCGCCGCCCGTCTCGCGGACGGTACGCCGGCCGTACTGACGTGGGATCCGGCCCACGAGGTGGTGCTGGACGGGTAATCAAAAGGGCCCGTCAGTGACACGGGCTTCCAGCCCGTGCTAATGGGCCACGTCTTAAAATCCGGTCCGGTTCCGGCGTTCTCGTAGTTTCAGCCTACTCGCACGGGCTGGAAGCCCGTGTCACTGACGGGCGTTCTTCCCGCGCCGCGATGGCCCACGACTCTGCCCACCCTCGGCCCCGCCGCCTCGGCTTCCTGCCGCTGGTCACGCCGGCTTGGCTCGTGCTCGGCGGGCTGTTCCTGCTGCCGCTGCTCGGCGTCCTCCTCGTCAGCTTCGCCAAATCCGACGACTACGGCGACCCGGTGCCCCTGCGCGGGGTGGCCGACCTGTGGCACCACGTCTCGTCCGGCGACGCGTTCGCCAACTACGCCCAGACCGTCCGCCCCGGCACGCTCGCGATCCTTTGGCGGTCGCTCTGGATCGCGGCCGCCACCACCGTCCTCACGGCGCTCGTCAGCTACCCGGTCGCCTATTACTTGGCCGTCCGCGCGCCGGCGCGGGCGAAGGGGCTGCTGCTGGCGCTCGTCGTCGTTCCGTTCTGGACGAGCTTCCTCGTCCGGACGTACGCCTGGATGATCATCCTGCGGCCGGAGGGGCTGCTGAACGCGGCGCTGCTGAGGCTTGGCGTCGTCGCCGCCCCGCTCGACCTGCTGTACAACGACGGGGCGGTGCTGGTCGGACTCGTGTATGGCGAGCTGCCGTTCATGATCCTGCCGCTGTACGCGTCGTTGGAAAAGCTCGACCGGTCGCTGCTCGAGGCGGCCGACGACCTGGGGGCCGGCGGGTGGTCGGCGTTCCGCCGGGTGACGTTCCCGCTGTCGGTCCCGGGGCTGGTGGCCGGGGCGGTGCTGGTGTTCGTGCCGTCGGTCGGGCAGTTCGTGGTGTCCGACCTGCTCGGCGGGGGCAAGAGCGTGCTGGTCGGGAACCTGGTCCAGAGCCAGTTCGCCGCCGCCAGCGGCATCGGCGACCGCCCTTACGGGGCGGCCGTCGCGTTCCAACTGACGGCCGCGGTGCTGCTGCTCGTCGGGGCGTACGGGTGGTGGGCGAGGCGGGGGCGGAGGGGAAGAGACGAAGAGGGGAAGTAGGCAGGAGCTAGGTCGGAGGTGGGAGGCGAGGCGTCGAAAGTCCCGGCACCCGCCTTCCACGGATGTCATCCCGAGCGGAGCGAAGGACCTCTCGTCCACCGCGCAACCGGGCCAGCATTTACGGGGTGGTGGAATGTGAATGGGTGACCCGCCGCCAGCGCTCGCCGGTGCCACCCATTCACAATCCACTGTCCTCGAAGTTCCGATCCCGGCCGCGCGGTGGACGAGGGGTCCTTCGCTCCGCTCAGGATGACATCCGTGGGGCCTCTTCCCTGGAAACGATTGTGCTGCTCCGCTGGCCCTGCCCGTAGCCACCTTGG
>JAQGHJ010000585.1 GCA_028288905.1 Phycisphaerales bacterium
GCGGCCCGTACTTGCTCGATGCGAACGACCGCCCGGCTCCCACCATGGCCCGCATTCTTGCCATCGAATCTACGTGCGACGAGACGGCCGCCGCCGTGGTGGAGGACGGGTACGTCGTCCGGTCGAACGTCGTCGCGTCGCAGGCGGCGACGCACGCGAAGTTCCGCGGAGTCGTCCCTGAAATCGCGAGCCGGGCGCACATCGAGAGCATCCTGCCGGTCGTGCGCGAAGCCCTAGCCGCGGCCGTCCAGCAGGCCGGCACGCCTCCGGCCCCCTCTCCCGGTTCATCCCTCCGCCTTTCGCCTTCATCCTTGGACTTTGACGCCGTCGCCGTCGCCCACCGCCCCGGGCTGATCGGGTCGTTGCTGATCGGCCTGACGGCCGCCAAGACCCTCGCGTGGGCGCTCGGCAAGCCGCTGATCGGCATCGACCACGTCCACGCCCACCTCTACAGCGTCGCGCTGGAGACGAACGCGGCCCCGCCGCTGCCGGCGGTCGGGCTGGTCTGCTCCGGCGGGCACACGGCGCTGTACCGCGTCGGGTCGTGGACGGACGTCGAGCTGATCGGGGCGACGATCGACGACGCCGTCGGCGAGGCGTACGACAAGGTCGCGGCCATCCTCGGGTTGTCCTACCCCGGCGGCCCCGCGATCGACGCGCTGGCCGCCGACGGCGACCCGCGGGCGGTCGCGTTCCCCCGCCCGCTGCTCGGCCGGGACTCGCTCGACTTCTCGTTCAGCGGGCTCAAGACGGCCGTCCTGTACCGCGTCCGCGGGGTGCCGACGAAGGACGGCCCCGGCGTCCGCGACCCGGCCGCCGCGCCGCCCCCTCCGACCGGCCAAGCCTTGGCGGACCTGTGCGCGAGCTTCCAGGCCGCCTGCATCGACGTCGTCTTAACGAAGCTCCGCCGGGCGGCCGACCGGGTCGGGGCGAGGAGCGTGATCGTCGGCGGCGGCGTGTCGGCGAACCGCGGCCTGCGGGCGGCGCTCGGCCGGCTCCCGCTCCCGGTGTTCGTCCCGCCGCTTCGGTACTGCACCGACAACGCCGCCATGAGCGGCGGGCTGGCCCACGTGTATTACGAACGGGGCAAGTTCAGCGACCTGTCGCTCGACGCGGTCACGTTCAGTCAGTTCGCCCGGTGACGCGTCGGCCGCCGGCCGCGGCACCGGCCTTGCTCAGCGAGGCGGGCTCGGCGGGCCGGCCAAGACCGCGGGAAGCAGCCGGGCGACGTCCGGGTCCTGCCGCCGCAAGTCCGCGCGGTCGAACGGGTAAAAGTCGTTCCGCCCGAAGTACGCCTCGGTGCACTCGGCGAAGTACTCGCGGGCGTTGGTCATGGCGTACGCCCGCTCGACCGCGTGCGGCCGGCCCGGGTCGCCGAACGACCGCTCGACCCGGTCGTACCGCCCCCCGGCCACGGCGGCGGCGTACGCGGCGGCGACGTCCGGCCGGTCGAACCCCAGCACCCGGTCGTGGTAGGCGTGCGCCAGCTCGTGCAGGGCCAGGGCCGGCATCCGCCGCGCCTCCCGCTCGAACACGCGGACGTTGGTGAACTCGACGCCCTTGGCCATGGCCGGGTCCCGGCCGGCCCGGCGGAGCCAGCCGGCGTCCGGGTGGTACTCGGCCCGCGGGGGCGTGCCGGGGTACTCGGGGGAGACCCACAGCGGCACCTTCCGCAACTCCGCGATGGCCGGGGCGGGCACGGCGGCCGCGACGCCCGCCAACTGATCCGCCAGCAGGGCGAGCATGCGGTCCGTGGCCGGCTTGTCGTCCGCCCACAACCGGTCGGCGACGCGGACGGTCCACCCGGCGAGGACAAGCTCGGTACGGGCGGTCGAACCGCGCGTCGGCCGAGAGGTAGGAAGCGATGCCGGTTGAGACGCCGGCCCGGCTAGGTAAGACGCGGCGGTAGCGAACGCCAGCGCGACCGCGACCCGCGGTCCCTTCCCGACGGTTCCGAGCGCGTGGGCCATCAGCGTGATGTTACCCCGAAGCCCGCGGCGGTGCGGCCCCGGTCACCGCTCCCGCCCGAACGACACCGTCACCCGCTCGGCCGCCAGCAGACCCCACGCGCCCCAGACCATGATGGTCTCGCCCAGCATTTCGCCGACCTCCTCGGCAAACACCTCGGCCAGCGAGCCGGACGGGTTGGTGCCGGCAAAAGTGATCCAGGCGAGCTCCATGCCGACGGCGCACCCGAGGAACACGATCAGGCCGGCCAGGAACGTCAGCGACGCCCGCCGGTGCTTGGCCCAGTGGGACCACGACGCCCGGGCGATGCAGCCCGCCGCCGCGGCGAACGGCAGGCCGACGGCGGCCCAGAACGCCCACAGCGTGTACGCCGACCCGTGGTGGCCCGCCTTCAGGTAGTAGACGAGCTTCCCGCCGAGGTTCTCGTGCAGGCACGCGACCTCGTCCATCGACAGGGCGGCGAACAGCCCGGCGGCGGCCACCAAGCCGGCCGACGCGACCAGCCGCCGGCGATCGAACCGGGCCCACGCGAACACCCCGAGAAGCGCCGCGACCAGGAGCAACTGGGCGGAAGAAAACCAGGTCGGGATGTTCTGCTCAGCGTCCAAGTCGAACAGCGACTTGAGCCACTGGAACTTGTACTCGACGGCCCCGCCGGCCGCGGCGTCGGCCGGCACCCGCCACGTCGCCGGCAACCAGTGGCGGAACGCCATCGCGCTCAGGACGTAGAGCCCGCCGAGCAGCAGGTCGGCTGCCAGCAGCAACTTGACCGGCGCCGGCACCCGCCGGCGGGCGGGGCGAACGACGGCGGCGGCGGGGGACGAGACCAGACCGGGGGTTCGGCGTCCGGCGGGGGCGGCCGGCTGGGTGAACGGGGGCCAGCCGGCAAACGAAGATCGGGCGGCTAAGACGGGCGGCGACGCGATGGACATGGCGTGGGCTCCGCGGGGCGCACCGCCCGGCCCGACCCTGTGCAGGGCAACGGCGGACGGGGACACACCCGAGATGTCGGCCAACCGTACGCCGCGGCTGAGCCGGCCGCGGCGGAATGTGGTGGTTGACCGCACGTCGAACGGGAAGCTCACGCCGCATCACCCGCACCCGTGGTGCGGACGGCAAGGTCGCGGGGGCGGGCGCCGTCGATAGGGCCGAGCAACAGGGCAAATGGGGAGCGGCGCAGCGAGGGCTATCGGACCCGACGCGCTAGCGCCGCCCGGGCCCGCACCGCCTTCTCCGCCGCCTCAGCCGGGGTGGCCGCCAGCGCAGTCAGGTGCCCCATCTTCCGGCCCGGGCGGGGGTCGGCCTTGCCGTAAAGGTGCAGCTTCACGCCGGGAATCGCGCACGCCGCCGCCCAGTTCGGCTCGCCGGCCGACCACGCGTCGCCGAGCAGGTTGGTCATCGCCGCCGCCGCGTGCATCGTCGTGTCGCCCAGCGGCAGCCCGCACACGGCCCGCAGCTGTTGCTCGAACTGGCTCGTGCGGCTGGCGTCGATCGTCAGGTGCCCGGAGTTGTGCGGGCGGGGGGCCAGCTCGTTGATCATCAGCGAGCCGCCGGGGGCGACGAAGAACTCGACGCACAGCACGCCGACGACCCCAAGTTGCTCGAGCACGCCGCGGGCGATCTCGACCGCCCGCCGGGCCACGTCCGGCGGCACGTCGCCCGGCGACACGCTCAGGTCCAGGATGTGGTTCGCGTGCCGGTTCTCGATCACGCCCCAGTGGGCGAACGACCCGTCGGCCCCGCGGGCGGCGACGACCGACACTTCCTTCTCGAACGCGACGAACGCCTCGTAGATCCACTCGGTGCCCGGGGCGGCGGCCACCGCGGCCTCGCCGTCGGCGAGCGTCATGAGCTTCACTTGGCCCTTGCCGTCGTACCCGAAGCTGGCGGTCTTCAGCACGGCCGGCAGCCCGAGGTCCCGGGCGGCCGCCCGCAGGTCGTCCGCCGTGCGGACGGCCCGGAACGGGGTGACGGGAAACCCGTGCGCCGCCAGCGTCGTCTTCTCCCGCAATCGGTGCTGGGTCGTGTGCAGCACCGCGCCGCCGGGCCGCACCGGGGCCCGCTCGGCCGCCGCCTCGGCGGTCGCGAACGGGACGATCTCGAACTCGAACGTGACCACGCTCACCCCGGCCGCGAACGCCCGGACGGCGTCCAAGTCCTCGTACGGGGCGACGACCTCGGCGTCGGCCACCTGCCCGGTCGGGGTGTCGGGGTCCGGGCTGAACGTGTGGACGCGGTACCCCATCTGGCGCGCGGCGATCGCGAACATCCGGCCCAGCTGCCCGCTGCCGAGCACGCCGACCGTCGAACCGGGAAGAATCGGGGGGGTGACCGGGACCATGGGGCGGGAAGAGTAACGGAGAGGTTGCGGATTT